>JBCDBC010000422.1:0-5247 GCA_039184535.1 Bacteroidota bacterium
CACCCTGCCACCGCCATAGAGACTAATAACCCTAGGGCCCCACTATTTGATAACCGAGCCTTTGGCAGTGCCTATTTCCACTATCATTCTGGAGCAAAAAATCATGATTACTATTTAAATAGTCATTCCTTACAACTACTTGACTATAATACCAAAAATACACGCATGAGAGCTGAATCAGTGAAAGGACTCACTGGCTTAACAACTTCTTTAAACGGAAAGTATATTATTGCCCAACAAATATTGACTAGAAGCATTCCTCCCAATTTTGGTACTTCAGCCATTTATAGATTTTCAACAAGCTACTTTAATGATGACTAGTCCCTTAGTAGTTCAAAGTAATCAATTAAAGTAGACTTCTATAAATACTATCAGGGTCTACTAAAAACTTTCTTACCTGTCCCCAAGGTTAGCTTTACCCCTCTGTAGCTTCCAGCTCCTGCTTCATCTTATTCTTCCTGTACCACATAAAGCCTACGAACCCACAGAGAAGGAAAGGAAGTGCTAGCAGGAAGAGAATACCAGTATTCAGGCCTGCTCCCATGAAATAACCACCAGCCTCATCTTTTGAAGCCGCAGAGGCTTTACACATAGAACATTGACTCATGCCTTGTTGGACAAGGAAGAGGAGGAAAAAAGCTGAGGAAAATATGTATGGATATATCTTTCTCCACATAGTCCATTCAATTTTAATGGCAGGGACTCATAAACCAATATACCAAAACTCCGGTAACAGATACATATAACCATAGCGGAAAGGTGATTCTCGCAAGTTTCATATGCCTGTCAAACTTCTCATTTAAGCCCCTGTATATGGTGAACGAGGCCAATGGAATGATGGTTACTGAGAGCAGAATGTGTGTTAGGAGTATCACAAGGTAGACAGGTTTAGGTACTATCCCGTCTTCACAGTAGACCGTATGTCCCACTGACATATGATACAGTACGTAGCTCACCAAAAAGAGGGCAGACAAACCAAAAGCACTTAGCATAACTGCTTTATGGGCTTCCCTTCTTTTCTGCTTAATGAGAACTACTCCCGTTACCAGTAAGACAGATACCATGGAGTTGATAATCGCATTTAGCTTGGGAAGTATGTATGGATCAAATCCCAGCTTTAAGGGAGGTAACAAGCCAGGAGTCATTAGTATTCCTACCACTATGGGCACTGCCACTGAGGCTACCCAAATAACCGGGACATATACTTTACTATTCAGTCTTTCTTCAGCCATAATTTACCAAAATCTCCACCAGTCGTACTTAGGAATGTATTCATTCTTAAGAACCTCTATATCCACTTTTAGTTTGGCTATTTCTTCATCTTTTGTGCCGTGATACTTCCCTCTCACTTTCCCTTCTTTATCTATGAGTACCAATTGGGATGGCACCTTCATACTACTGTCAGTTTCTTCAATGAACATATGAAAACCAGACTCTACCAATTTTCTGGTGAACAAGCTATCCCCTGACAGTATGTCCCACTTGGCTGCATCAGCGCTGTAGGTACTTCCCAGTTCTTGTAGCCTTTCGGCACCATCAACGGAAGGACTTATACTCATAGAAAGCAAATATATGAGGGTGTCCCCTAGGTAGGTTTCTTGTAGGGAACTTAGGTTCTTAAACACAGCATCTCCGTTATCACAGCCCCCGCAGTAGAAGTGGAATATTCTGATGAGCTCTTCTCTTTTTTCCCGACTTATGGTATCTCCATCCTGGTTCAACATCTCAAAGGCAGGAACCGTCTGATAAATGGTATCCCAGTTTACTTCCCCTACTCCTATGGGATAATAATTTTTCAGCTTGCGTTCTTCTTCACAGCTGACAAGCGCGATCAATATGACGGCGAGAAAAAGAAATTGTTGGATAGACGGCTTCATGGTATTACTCTTTCCCTAGTTCCTCAGGGTACTCCAGCAAGATGAGAGCCCTTATGTCCTCATTCAAGGTCTTAATTTCCCCCAGGTCTGTCCCATAATAATAGTTTCTCACTTTCCCATCTCTATCTATAAGCGCTACTTTTTGGGCAGTAAATGACTGGTTAGGGGTATTTAGTTGGGAGAACTCTTCCATCCCCATTCCTAATGCCAGCGTACTTACCTCCTGCTTATCTCCGACAAAAAAGCGCCATTTATCAGCATTCACGTTCATAGAGTCTACGTAAGCCTGAATAGAGTCCAGGCCATAGTGAATGGAAACCATACTGATAAAATCAGCATCCACAACGTTTTTATAGACTCTTCTTAGGTTTCCGTTCAGAACCTTCGTCTTAAGTTTATCTCCTGTGGAAAAGAAACTTACTACTGCTATTTTATCCTGGAGAATATCCTCTGAAATAGAATCTCCTTCCACATTCTGGAATGTGAAAGGAGATATTTCATAATAAGTAGTATCATTCCCTGCTACCTTATACTGATAGGGGAATTCAGCAAACACCTGAGTTGAGACGTACCTAAATGCAACAAATAAGGTCGGAGGTACTATCAGCACCAGGGCAGTAACGATAGTGGTCCAGGGATACTGTCTTTTTGCCATATACACTACCGGATATTTATTACCGGTTTCTTCTTCTTAGCTTAGGCTTCCCCAGTAACTTCCTTCAATGATAAGTCCTATGATGAGCCAAATGATGAACAGAAAAGGGATTCCTACAGAGAGGATCAATCTTCTTAGCTCATGCTTTAGGTGCATGAAGTAGGCAACAATGTAGAATGCCTTAAAAATGGTCAAAATTATGAAAAGCAGGTTTTTCATGGTTTCAACTGTACCTTCAGAAATTCCTGTCATTTCAGCAAAACCTCTCCAGGTAAATGCAATGAAGAATTCAAAGGCAGTCAGGCCAGCGAGTATCCAGGCAGTTTTTATGATCTCTTTACGATCCGCTGCTCCTCCATCAGATGCTGTTCCCATAACTATTTAGATTATAGTGTAATGTAATGATTATGCTCGTTAAACCAGGTAGAAGAAGGTAAATACAAATACCCATACAAGGTCTACAAAGTGCCAGTAGAGTCCTATTTTTTCTACCATTTCATAGTGTCCTCTCTTCTCATAAGTACCCTTACGTACATTCAGGTATAAGATAACCAGCAGCACCACCCCACTCAAAACGTGGGTACCATGGAAGCCTGTAACGAAGAAGAACAAATCTGCAAAAGCCTGTGGCCCGTACTCATTTGCCTTAAGGTTAGCACCTCCATGATGTCTATGGAGATATTCTCCATGTGTATTTTGTTGGTCTCCTATAGCCTTAATCTGGTTAACTATCTCCGTTCTTTGAATAAGCCTTCCGTCTTCTTTAATACGGAAACCTAGTAACTCCCCTTCATTCCCGTTTACAAAAAGGGCTGTGTATTCTCCTCCTTCTGCATATTTAACGCTTAGTGGTTCCAATACTTCAGAAGGTACGACTATCCCTTGATCTTCAAATCCGTGAATAAAGTGATACCACTCATATGCCTGACAACTCAAGAAGGCTGCTCCTCCCAAAATGGTATAAAAAGTCCATTTTGCCACCTCATCCTTAGCTCTCCTATGTCCAGCCTCTACCGCTAGTACCATGGTAACACTACTCAGGATCAGAATGAAAGTCATAATCCCCACAAATACAAGGGGTGCTTCGATATGGAAGAGCTCGTAAAGTCCTGGCGTGTGAGTAAATACTTTCTCTGGATCTGCCCATGCTTGTGCACCGGGTTCAGAAACAGATCTTACACGTAGGGCACCATAGGTGATTAGAAAAGCAGAAAAAGTAAAAGCATCGGATACCAAGAAAAACCACATCATCAGTTTTCCCCAGCTTGCTTGAAACATCGGTCGTTCCCCCTCTACCAGTGCTCGATCATCTACGAAAACATTAGCCATGTATGATAAGTGTTAAGTGTCAGTTTAATGAAATTCTCTTAATAAGAAATAATCTGTAATGGTTGCACTAAAGATAGATCATCAAATTTAATACAATTCAAATAGTCTCCCAATTAGCAATGCTTAATCTTAGGAAGAAACTGGCCTACATATAAGCATTCTGCGTCATCCAAATCACTACCAACAAAAATACCCATAGCAGACTCAGAAAATGCCAAAAAGTAACGGTCACATCAAATGTAATTCTTCTACTCTCTTTCCCCTTCCTAAAGTTATTCAGTCCCGTCTTTATGAAAGCATATACTAATACAAACAAACTCCCTATTACGTGAAAACCATGTAATCCGGTCAGTACGTAAAAGAAAGAAGCTGAATTGTCTCTTCTGGAAGCATCTACCATAGGAAGTCCTCCTTCTGTCATTACCCCCCAGGCTTTAACTTGTCCCCAAAGGAAAATTAACCCTAGAAATAAGGTCAATCCTAATCCTACTAGTGCCTTGGGGATGTCATCTCTCCTTTCCGCCCAGGCTGCATACTGAATCGTTACGCTACTGGCCAGAATAGTCGCTAGGTTAGTCCACAGGATAGAAGGTAGCCTGAAGAATAATCTGTCATCCGGTTTCATAGAAATATCCACTATATAAGCACTGGTGAGCCCACCAAATATCATGATCACAGTCATGATAAAGAGCCATGTATTGAACTTATATGGATGGATAAAATATCTTTTCTCTTCTAAAGCCATTGTACTCATAATCTCCTACTCCTTAATTAACAATGATAGAATGTGAAATTTTGAATGATTGAGAGAACTATTCTCCATTCAAAATTCTGCTATAGTCTAAAGAAAATAAAAATCAGCTGAATAATGGGTAGGTAAATAAATGAAGCAAACATCAATCTCTTCGCATGCTTCATTTCCAACTTTGCCCACAGCCAGTAAGCCGGTATAGAAAACAAAATTCCGGCAACCAATAGCAAGCCTAATCCCCAGGCATTAATCATCAATAACTGAAACGGGAACCAGCATAGGGGAATCAGACAAAATGTATAAAACAAGATCAGTCTTGCCCCTCTTTTTGATCTCCCTTCCTCTGTCGGTAGCATTTTGAATCCAGCCTTCCTGTAGTCATCATCTAGTATCCAGGCTATAGCCCAGAAGTGAGGAAACTGCCAGAAAAACTGAAATACAAATAACAGTATCCCAGGTGTATCTAATTGTCCTGTGTAGGCTACCCATCCTATCAGAGGAGGTAAGGCCCCAGGAATGGCTCCCACGAATACTGAAAAAGGAGATACCCGCTTCATAGGTGTATACACAAACCCATAAAGGAGCAACCCAATAAATCCCAGCAAAGCTGTTACCAGGTTAAATACTGAACCCAG
>JBCDBC010000423.1:0-5246 GCA_039184535.1 Bacteroidota bacterium
CAGGCATATCACCAACAGACCTACCCTTACCTTTGGCGCAAGAGGAATTTCTACCGTACAGCTGACCACCTATGGGCCTGTAGTAGCCCAACATAGCGGCCACTTTGGGAATTATGCCCCTAATCCGGCCTTGAGACTAGCCAAACTTCTGGCTTCCATGAAAGATGATCAGGGAATAGTGAGCATTCCCGGCTTTTATGAAGGAATAGAACTGGATGAAGCTACCTTGGCTATCCTGAAAGCCGTCCCTGACAATGAGAAGGCTATTCAGAACAGGCTCCAAATAGCCGAAACAGATAAAGTGGGTACCTTTTATCAGGAAGCCATACAGTTTCCATCTCTCAACATTCGCGGTATGCAGTCAGGATGGATCAATGAGAAGGTGAGGACCATTGTCCCTGGCTGGGCGAGAGCGGAAATAGATGTGAGACTGGTCCTGGAGTCTGATCCTGAAAGACTGATGAGTTTAATCAAGGGACACATTGAGCAACAAGGCTTCCATGTGATCGACAGAGAACCCACCAAAGAAGAGCGCCTTACCCATCCCAGGATAGCCACCTTTACGTATAAAATCTCTTACCAATCTTTTCGAACAGACTTTGACTCTGAGGTAGGTCTTTGGCTAACATCCGCCTTAAACAGAGCCTTTGGAGAGGACCCTATCAGGATAAGGATGAGTGGTGGATCTATTCCTATTTCTCCTTTTGTAACTACTCTGGGAATTCCGGCAGTTACCGTCCCTACGGTAAACAGAGACAATAACCAGCACAGTCCCAATGAGAACCTCCGACTAGGTAACTACAGAGAGGGGATTAAGACTATGCTGGCTATACTTACCGAAGAATTATGAGATATCTCATTATTATTATCTGCGGTAAATAACAAAGTTGACAGTAGCATCAGATTTGAGGGCAGAGGGTAGTGATAGTGAATAGGTGTCAATGGCAAAAGTTGCATTGGTAGCGCCACTTACAATAACACCAGTTTGAGCAATTTTGGGGCCTCCTCCCCTTCCGGGATTAGCAATGATCAGGTACTCACCCCCATTAGGATAATCATTGAGTTCTATCTCATACTCTCCCGCATTTTCTCTGGTAACCTTGAAGTTATTGGTACTATTATTACTAATTATGTCCCCATTCTCAAGAAATTGTCCATAGGCGATGGGAACAAGATTAGCCGTACCAGCGCTAGGATTTCGCACTTCCCCAGAGATTCTTAAATTACCGGATGTATCCAGCTCAAGTAAAGTACCTACATTCACTCCATTAAGGCTTCCTGAGCCATTGGTTCCTATTTTAAACTTATCTGAATCAGAGTTATCTATTCCCATAGCATAACTCCGCCCTCCTGCCAAACTGAAATTCATCCATGCATCTCCCCCTCCTCGCTGTTCAATTAACATTTGTGAGGTGATTCCATTATTATTATTGAATGAGAGGGTGAGTTTGCGTTGAGGGGAGGTGGTACCTAGTCCCAGGTTCCCATTTGACTGTAGCGTTAAGAGCGTATTATTTGTGAGTCCTGCCACTCTATCATTATCAAATGCAATCTTGAACTTGTCACTATCTGAATTGTCTACGCCCATAGCATAGTGGGAACTTTTGGCAAGTCCTAGATTAATTGCTGCATCTCCATTTCCTTCTTGTGAAATTAACAACTGCCCCTTACTCGTTTCTGTATTATCCTCCGCAAGTGTAAGGCTTTGAGAAGGGTTATTCGTACCAATTCCCACAAATCCATTTTCATAGGAGAGGGATTCCTCTTCCTTATCCAGTGTCCAAAGAGATTCAGAAGAAGAACCTGGCTGAGCTGTCAGAGACACCCAATTGCCTCCTTTTCTCCCTTGGAAATCAGATCCAGTCCATCTGATGGTTCCATCATTAGTACGAGAGGTATTTCCAATCTTAATAGCACCTGCCACATCCAGTTTCTCAGAAGGCGTTTCATCATCTATCCCGATTAAGCCTGAATCTTTTATATAGACCCCAGTTGACTGGAGATCATCGTCTACCACTTTAAAGTTGAGACTTCCAGGGCTGTGGTCCACCGTAGCCTGTCCATCTACTCCGCCTAAGGTAAATTGAAGGACAGCTTTGGGAACTACATTTCCTTGCTGGTTGAACCTTATCCGCATAGCTGGGAAGGTATTAGTACTTACACCCAGGAATCCATCATGCTGAAAAAGTCCCTCTGAGTGAATATCAAAGATAGGATTTGCCTTATTAAGGCCTATTTTTCCGGTATAAGCTATTTTTCCTTCGTCTACTTCCGACCATGGGCTGGTAGCATTTCCAGCAGTCCAGTTTTGGCCATTCCACTGTAGTACCTGCCCTGTGATTATGTCAGTAGTCTCGACATTAGATAGAGAGTTTAGGGTTCTCTCAGGCAGGTTGATGATTTCATTAGCCATGAAGCTAAAGGGAACGGATTGTATGGGTTCATTGCTGATTTCACGATAGCCCCCCTGGTCTGGATCCACCTCCACCTGTAGTTTTAGCGCTGGATCTGTCCAGTCTACTTGAGAAAATCCACTAAATACACTTTGACCGGTACCTATCACAGTAGCTACCCTACCCTTATCATCGGTAGTTAGTCGCTGTTCTCCCTGGTAAGTGGGGACACCTCCTTCCTGTAGGACTGTAAACCTAAATAGCACTTCTCGGTTCGTAAGAATAGCACCCGACTGAGAGATGACCGCCTGGTAGTTAATACCTTTCTTTTCAAAGCTTTGTGCCTGTAGGCTGAACAGACAACAATAACTGATAAGTAGAGGACAAACTATTTTCTGGAGAAACGTCATGGCTAAAGGGTTAATAGGTTTTCTGAATGTTGATGGTATGAAGCGTGAGATTAGTGGTATCCTGAATCTGCAGGATATAGATTCCTGTGCATGATTCTCACAGTGAAATGATGAGTCAAATGGTAGCTAGGGCTTATAGATCACAAAATTTACACGTGTATCACGCCGACTAACAGTCGGTAGGAGTTCGTAGGTTACGACCGAAAAGGTATCATTTTGACTTGCCTGTGCATGTACAATCATTGGGTTTCCTACGAAGCCAGTAGTGGCTACAATTACGTAGTTATTTGTCTGTCTTTTATTTGTGAGGGTAATCTTGTAGATACCAGTTTCTAGGCGTTCTACACTAAAATTTCTTGTACCTTTAGACTGATCAATCAATCCACTTGACAGAAAGCTTCCATAGGCTACTGGTACTAAATCAGCTGATCCCGTAATTTCGCGATTCAATTCGCTTCCTATAGTCATCTCACCAGAAGGATCCAGTTTAAGTAAAGTCCCTTCTCCTACTCCATTTATATCCCCTTCATCACTAGTCCCTATTTTGAAGCTATCTCCATCAGAATTATCTATTCCCATAGCATAACTTCGACCACTTCTAATTATAAAGTTCATCCATGCATCTCCTAGCCCCAGTTGTTCCAGGAGCAAATGCGATAGGAGGGAAGTGTTCCCATGGTTTTGGCTAATGGTGAACTTACGTTTAGGAGCAGTGGTACCCAGTCCAAGATTTCCATCTGGCTGTAAGGTCAATCTTGTGAACCTATCAATACCATCTACTCCAGAAGAATTGTATCCAATCTTAAACTTGTCTCCATCAGAATTATCAATTCCTAAGGCATAATGGGTTCCGTTTCCTATCCCCATATTGATCATGGCATCTCCATCCCCCGCTTGCGTCAGGAGCAACTGTCCTTGGTCAGTATTATTATTATCCTCAAACAAACTTAACTGCTGGGTAGGCTCATCTATCCCTATTCCGACAAATCCACTTTTATAGGAAACAGATCCATCTCCCTGGTCCAGACTCCAAACTGAGGGGGAGCTATTTACGGCCTGAGAAGTAAGGGACACCCAACTTCCAGCCTTTCGACCTTCAAAATCTGAACCTGTCCATCTGATGGTACCTTCACTAGAACGAGTAGTATTTCCAATCTTGATGGCGCCTGCTACATCCAGTTTTTCAACGGGTGAAGGCTCATCTATCCCTATTAATCCTGTATTGCTTTCCAGTCTGCCTGCCGTTAGGTAGATACCTGCTGTAGTATTAGTGATAACATCTGCCACCTTCAAACTCAAGCTTTTACCGCTAAGACTATAATCTATGTTAGCCTCTGACCCCACAAGTCCAAATGTCCGAGAAAGCTTAATACCAGTTGTAGAGGAACTACTCGCTAGTTGTAGAGCAGGCTCTGAAAGAGCCCTTATACTAAAGGGGCCTACATGTTGAAACTCCCCCCTTGAATCTATATCAAATTTAGGAGAAGGATTATTTAAGCCTATTTTCCCTTCATAGGAGATGATCCCCTGCTCTACCTCTGTCCAGGGATTCGAATCATCTCCTGGGGCCCAACTTTTTCCGCTCCATTGGAGAAACTGTCCTCTTTCCACGCCAGATGTACTTACATTAGCCAGAGAGTCCAAGGTAATCTCTGGTAGGTTTAGGACTTCATTGGCCATATAGCTAAAGGGAACAGCCTGCAAGGGTTCATTACTAAGCTCCTTATATCCACTTTCATCAGCATCTACTTCCACTTGAAGGCTAAGCTCAGGATCTGTCCAGTCCACTTGAGAAAAGTCCTTGAATCCACTTTTTCCTGTACCTATGACAGTAGATACTCTGCCTCTATCATCTGTAGTCAGCAGATGCTCCTCCTGATAAGAAATGACTACATCTTTTTGTAGAAGGGTAAACCTGAACTGTACCTCCTGATTAGCCAGTATGTTTCCACTTTGGGACAAAACCGCCTGGTAGTTGATGCCTTTTTCATTAACAGGCTGAGCGACAAGGGAAAACATGGTGCTGCCCAACAGGACGCATATCAGAAATATTCGTTGGATTGATGTCATGGAAAATGGGTTAATAGGTTTTCTGGATTTTCAGGGTATGTAGTACAGATTGGCTTTCATCTATGATTTGAAGGAGATAGAAGCCTGCTGCATACGGACTTAGGTCTAGCGTAAACTCTTGCGATAGAGATTTCTTTAGAGCTGTTTCTCTCCCATTCACATCTAACAGTATGACTTTCAGCTTGTGTGTGTTCTGCTGGTCTATGGTTACTGTTAACCTGTCCGTAGTTGGATTAGGGTAGGCCGTTACCTCTAGCTGTAAGGGCTCATCAGAAAGGGAAGTAACTGTGGCTTGAAAGCTCTGCTGAAACCCCTGATACAGTACTAGGTCTTTTTGTTCTCCTGTACCTATGATGGTTTCTCCGACAGTTGC
>JBCDBC010000424.1:0-5218 GCA_039184535.1 Bacteroidota bacterium
CAAAGGCTGATTTGAGTATGTCTGAGAGACTATATTTGCTATTCTGGCCTCTTGGATCAGCCACTTGAGCGAACAAACTTGCTAGCTTTTGATAAAGTGGACTGAAACTTAGACGGGGGTCGTGAAATAGAGCTTGGAATTGCATCTCCAAAGTTCTCTTTTATCAGCCTTTTTCACAAACCGGGAATTGCTGGCTCATAGGTTTTTATTAGGCTTACATGTTGATAAATAACTACTTAACCCCAGTATAGCTTAGGAGGAGGATGAAGTTTATCCTTTTTAAGGAGAAAGTCGTACATTAAGGTATGAGTTCAAATTATATTCAAATCCTTGAATTGGCCGCCTCATTAAGCAAAGAAGAGTGTCTTATGCTAATCAAAGATATCTCTACTGCTTTAGTAGCAAACGATCAGGATGAGATGCTTTCCCCTTCCGTAAAAGAGGCTATGCTAAAAAGTGCGAAAGAGACCAGAAGAAAAGTACAAACAGGAGAAATGGATACATTCTCTTTAGAAGAAGCCAAGAAGAAAGTAAATGGCAGACTATAATTTAGAACTTTCCGATCTCGCTATAGAACAGATAAACTCCATTTTTGAATTTCATGAAGCTAATCAGCAAGGTAAAGGAGAAGATTTTCTAGCGTCAATTTGGGATTGCCTGGAAAGTATACAATCTAATCCTTTTGCTTGGCAATACTAAGGTACCAAAGAGGAAGCGATTAGAAGAGCCATTTCTGCAAATCCTCAAGCCATCATACTTTATGATATTTCAGAAGAACGAGTCATCGTTTATGAAATCTATGATAGTAGACAAAACTGGAAATAGAGGATTGTAGGTTAACCTGATCATAGTAGGTAAAATTCTGTCTTTCATTCAAACCTAAATCCATCCCTCACCCACTGCTCATAGGTATTCTCTAGTCTTTCTCTCACTTTTGATTTTGAAGTAGAAAGATCATTTAATTCCGTCCTATCTAGCTCCATATCAAAGAGTTCCCACTCTTTCTCTTTATTGGCGACTAATTTCCACTTTCCATCCAGGATGGCACGGTTGCCAAAGTGTTCCCAGGCAATACGCCTTGGCTGAGTTTCTGCTGCTCCAGTCAGATAAGTGGCCAAACTCATCCCGTCAAGGCTTTTGAGAGAAGGATCTTTAGGATACATAGCTCCAGCAATTTCAGTCAGTGTAGGCAAGATATCTATGACGTGCCCCACCTGATGGCTAAGTTGTCCAGCCTGTATCCGTTTAGGCCAGTAAGCGATGAAGGGCGTAGCAGCACCTCCTTCATAGGTCTTCTGTTTATAATAGCGGAAAGGCGTACTGGATACATTGGCCCAAGGCTCATCATAGGCTATGTAAGATCCCCTTGCACCAATAGGCACATCAGGATCATGCAGCTTTCTTCCTGCTATGTTTTCTGCACAGGCGCCATTATCAGATAAAAAGATGACTAATGTATTCTCATCCACTCCTCTTTTTTTCAAGCTATTCATAACCTTACCTATTCCCCCATCCATGATGTTCACCATGGCAGCATAGGTAGCCATGAGGTCTATCCATTCTTGCTGTTCGGATTCAGGGACATCCTCCCATGCAGGTAGCCCATCTGTTTTTGGGGAAAGGGCAAATCCATCAGGAAAAAGTGGAGAGGACTGCAAGCGCTTAGCCCGAGCCTGTCTGATCACATCCCAACCTAGGGAGAACTTTTCCCTATATTTTGCTATCTCCTCTTCGGGTGCATGTAAAGGCCAGTGAGGAGCCGTGTAGGCTAAGTAGAGGAAGAAGGGCTGATCTTCTGGGGCTTGATCCACAAACCTGACTGCATGATCCGTGAAGGCATCTGTCATGTAGAAGCCACTATCTGGCGGCATCCAGCCAATACCTCCCTTAACCATTTGCCTGACTCGGGGCTGGTCAGTGATAAGCTCATAATAGCTACTGGCGCCACTGATAAGTCCAAAATAGTCGTCAAAGCCCCTCTTCATAGGCCAATGCTCCGGCTTTTCTCCTACATGCCATTTTCCAGACATATAACAGTTGTATCCACTGGCGCCCAGAACCTCTGCCAGTGTAGCACTACTATCCGTGAGAAAGCCCTGGTAAGGTCCTAGCTCAGGAGATGAATCTATGTTGGAAACCATCTTCCCTATTCCCGCCCTATGCGGATACAAGCCCGTAAGTAGTGAGGCACGTGTAGGACAGCAGCGGGCTGCATTATAAAATCGGCTAAAGATGATTCCATTCTCCCCCAGACTATCCAGAACTGGTGTGGGGATTTCACTTCCATAGATTCCCAGATCTGAGAACCCCATATCGTCAGCCATGATGAGGATGATGTTAGGCCTTTCATCAGCATTCACAGTTCTATTCTCCTGACAACCCAACAATAAGATGAGAACCAGACCACTCAGAAAAGGGCCTATTAATATGCACTGTTTAGGATTCATCAGTAGGTCTTATACTTTTGGATAATGGCTAATGCTTCTCTACAGGTTTCCGTAATCCAGGTCCAGTTCTTTTCTGCTATTACTTCTTTAGGGAATAGTTTAGAGCCCATGCCCACGCAGGCAGCACCTGCGTCAAACCACCCTTTCAAATTTTCTTCCGTAGGTTTTACACCTCCTGTAGGCATGATCATACTCCAGGGTTGAGGGCCTTTAACAGCTTTAATAAAGCTTGGGCCTCCTAGCGTAGAACCCGGAAAGATCTTCACGATCTCAGCCCCTAATGATTCTGCCTGAGAAATCTCTGATGCCGTCCCACAGCCTGGAGCCCACATGATCTTTCTCCGATTACAGATAGGCGCCATTTCTGGATTCAGAATGGGAGACAATACAAAATTAGCGCCGAGCTGAATGTACAAAGCAGTAGTAGGCGCATCCACCACAGAGCCTACGCCCATGATCAAATCTGGTGTCTCCACCTTCGCCCATTTTACCAGCTCTCCAAATACCTCATGGGCAAAGTCGCCACGGTTGGTGTACTCAAAGAGCTTCACGCCACCTGTATAACAAGCTTTCAAGACCTCCTTCGTAACTTCTATGTCAGGATGATAGAATAAGGGCAACATACCCGTGTCCAGTAATCCTTGTACTACCTGTACCTTTAAGAATCTAGCCATAATGTTTATCTTGAAACTCTACCTGAGGCATCTCCTGTCATGAGTTTTTCTACCTCCTCTACTGTCACTCTATTATAATCTCCGTATATGCTATGCTTTAAGCAAGAAGCTGCCACTGCAAAGTTTAGTGCTCGTTGGTCATTCTCAGGATAAGTGAGCAAGCCATAGATGAGTCCTCCCATAAAGGAATCTCCACCTCCTACTCTATCTACTATGTGCGTCATCTGGTAAGTGGGTGCCTGAAAGAGTTGTTTGCCATCCCATAAGACGCCAGACCAGCTATTGTGTGAAGCGGAAATAGATCCTCTAAGGGTGATGATGACCTTCTTGGCCCTGGGGAATTTCTCCATCAGTTGTCTTCCTACAGATTCATAGGCCGCAGCATGTACCGTATCACCCTGAGTTACATCCACTCCCTGAGGATGGATACCAAAGACTTTTTCAGCGTCTTCCTCATTGCCCAGAATGATATCACAGCCCGCTACCATTTCTGCCATGACCTCATGCGGTTGTTTGCCGTACTTCCAGAGCTTCTTTCGGTAGTTAAGGTCAGTAGAAACGGTTACCCCCATTTCATTAGCTTTGGCTACTGCTTCCAGACTAGCGTCTGCCGCTCCTTGTGAGATGGCTGGGGTAATTCCCGTAACGTGAAACCAGTCCGCTCCTTCAAACACTTTTTCCCAGTTCACCATGCCCGGCTTGATGTGAGAAATAGCAGAATTGGCACGATCATACAAGACCTTGGAGCCCCTTTGCATAGCTCCTGGTTCCAGATAATACACCCCTACCCTTTCTCCTCCTCTGATGATGTGCCCTGTCCCTACATTATTGGTTCTCAAGTTCCTGATAACAGCTTCCGCAATATCATTCTCAGGTAAGCGAGTAACATACTCAGACTGGAATCCATAATTGGCTACTGAAACGGCTACATTGGCCTCCCCTCCTCCGAAGGTGACATTGAACTGTGGCGCCTGTGTAAGTCTCTGGCCTAAGGGAGCAGAGAGACGAAGCATAATTTCTCCGAAGGTGACGATCTTTTTCATAGGATGTGAGGGATGAAAGGGCACGAATACCAGGAAGGCCCAGCCTCCCTATATTTCTTAGGAGCTAAGCCTTAGAAGATGATACTAATGATTTTTCTAATAGATTGAATTAACAAAAAATTAACAATCCCCATTCAACTTTCCTCTTATATGTAGCATCCTACCCATGGTGAAGAGAGAAAAGTTTCTCTTGTTCACAATCTAGGGTTGATGTGAACTTTTAAACTAGGAAGCAATAATTTTTAATTTTAAGGGAATATTTTGACCCATTAGCTTGTCTAACCATAAAACGATTCTATGAAATCCATTCGACTCATACTGATAACCGCTTTATTAGCCCCAATCTTCGGGTTCTCACAAACTACCCAGGGTGAAATCCAATTTGATGAGACTATTAACCTACATAAGAGAATTCCACCGGAAAGAGAGCAATTCAAGGAAATGATCCCAGAATTCAGATCCTTTGCCAAGGTGCTTTACTTCAATGAAGAGGTAAGTAGCTGGCAGTCCTCTGAAAGAGAGATAGAGGGACAAGAGCCTATTGGAGGTCCCGGAGGTGGAAGAATGAGAATGCGCTTTGCAGGAGCTGGCGGAGGTATGAACAGCAACGTATTTACTAACCATAAAGAGGGAACCCGAGTGGACCAAAGAGATATGTTCGACAAAAAATTTCTGGTAACGGGAGAACCTGAAGCATTTGAATGGAAGGTAAGCCCCGAACAGAAACAAGTACTGGACTACATCTGCATGAAAGCCACCTTTCAGGATTCCAGTAGAAAGATTGTAGCCTGGTTTACCCCTCAAATTCCTGTGAGTGCAGGACCGGGAAGATTGGGAGGATTGCCAGGGATGATACTGGAAGTAGATTATAATGATGGTGAAAGAATGGTCAAGGCTGTGAGCGTTTCTAGGGAAGCTCCTGAACCTGAAACGCTGGTAGCACCTAAAAAGGGAAAGAAGGTAACAGAAGAAGAATTTCGTGAGATCAGAGAAGAAAAAATCAAGGAATTCCGCGAAATGAATGGAGGTGGGGGTAGAAGGACGATTCGCATTA
>JBCDBC010000425.1:0-5205 GCA_039184535.1 Bacteroidota bacterium
CTGAATATAATCCTCACTCACATACGGCAACATATTTTCAACTGTGGGGTCAGTTTCGATTATCTTATATAAATCCATGAGGAATTCACACTTTCTACGTCCCTCCTCATCTGTTACGATAAACTCGGTCTTGAAGCCTTTGGGGACAGTATTCAAGTTGTTCATTTCCTGGGCCGTAGAAGAGGTTGGCCGCATAATTTCTGGCTTCTCTTTAGATTGGGCGTGGGAATTAACTGGAAATAGGAAAGTTCCAAATAGTCCCACTGCTATTAAGCTAACAGTAAGTTTAGTCATGGCTGTGCTGGTTGATAAGTTAGTGAAAGAGGTAGAAGAGTTACTATCCTATTAGATGAAGTAGCTTTTCTATCTTTCAATAAATTAGCTTTTGACTATATCTTTCCCCTTGAACTAATTCAAGAAAGTGAAGAATCTCGCTTTGTACTTTATTTCATCTCGCAGGAACATATCTCTTTTCAAACTTGTGTGGGAGGGGAAATGCTGGTAAGGGGGTTGGTCATGAACAGCATTAGCTATTGACTGCTGTTACTTCAATCAGCGCTGCTATTTGCCTATCAATGTAGTGCATGCGTAAGGCAGCATGCGTATCTACCGTTACCCTTGTCGGTAGGTTACCTAAAACATCTATGTACTCAAAGGCCGCTCTTATTCATGGGTTATCAACTAACCTTATATAATCAAAGGACCAAATAGCTAGAATCGCTTCTAAAGGTACCCCATTATATGCAATTGATACCCACTTCTGGCTATATGGTGATTACTCTTGGCCAGGATCATTTGATATAGGGTGAGCTTCTACTTAGTTTCAGAATTAAACATCCCATCTGCATGGATCATGACATCAGCTATCAGAAGGCCATCATAATAATCTCTGAGATTACTAACGTTTATTTTATGCCTATCATTAATAGGGCATGTTTTATCTGCCTTGGGACAGGCTTTACAGGTTCTTTCTGGGCAATGAAGGGATGACAGAAAGTGCCATGACTATTAATAGCACTTTTATGATTGAATTTATTAGGTGTTAATAGTCAAAAAGCTAGTTGCCCTTAACTCTAAGAAACATACCATTTGGGTTCACAGAATGGTCTGGAACACCCTGGACAGCATCCCAGTGCTCAGAAAGCTTTCCATCAGGACCAAAGGTATAAATATCTACACCTGCATTACCAAGATCATTGGGGTCGTTTGTGTTAAGATTGCGGAAATTGACATGAGCCATTGCCCAATCACCTATTACCATAACTCGATGCACATCTATAGCTACAGGATACTGAGAAACTATGCTATGGAAGAACATCGAAAGACCCTCAGGTCCATCAGGTAGCATAGGGCTGTGCTGAACATAGTCGTCACGGACATATTTTTTGATACTTTCAATTTTTGGATCCGCACTGAGAAGCTCGTACAGTTCAATAATCTTTTGAGCGCGTTTGCGCCCCTCATCATCCACAGCGATGATTTCTGTAGTAAAGTTCTTAGGTACTGTATTTACCTGATTCATTCCTTGCATACTGGATGTCATTGTTTCGGATTGAGGTTTTTTCTTTAATTGGGCGTGGGAATAGACTAGGAATAGTAAGTTTCCAAATAGTCCCACTGCTAATAGGCTAACAATAAGTTTAGCCCTGGCTGTGCTGGTTGATATGTTAGTCGATGAGGTAGAAAAGCGACTTTTACGTTAGGTGAAGTAGCTTTTTATATCCCTCAATAAATTAGCTTTTGACTACATCTTTGTCCTTGAATTAGTTCAAGAAATGGAAGGGATTTTCTAAAGAGCCTATTCGGTTACTAGTATATTTTTATATTAGGAATTAGTTTATGCTTGCGTAGCGGAGATCGGTCAAATTGGAGGAGGGAACTACTTTACTACTATCCGCCTAATGTTTAGGTAATAATAAGCGTAAAGGCTTTATATATTCTTAGGATCATTTTAGCTTTACCACATCAGAAAAAGGTATTAGTTACTCGAAAAAATTAAGTTCTGGTAATAAAAATAGGCGATTCCAGTCCGGAATCGCCATACCATAAGTAGTCTACGTTAATTATCAGTTGACTGTGCCAGGGAGTTTTAGCAAACTTGCTCCTCCAATTTGGAAGCTCTCCTTATGCTGGACGTAAGCGATGATGCTGGCATTAGAAATATTTGCTGGAATGTCCAGTTGGGTAGTGCCTGTAGCTTTTCCCAGGGAGAGGGTTTGAAACTTCTGAACCACGTGAGAATGCTTTAATGTCCTCCCTCTATTCTCTCCTCTGCTAACTTTATCAGATATGCCATTTTGAACTACTGCCAGATTAAGTACATACTGATTCAGCTTCCCTTCTATGGTATAATCTATTTTGACGGTTCCTTTGTTGGCAGAACTGATGTCCAAGCTTAGCGCATGTGTAGCAGGCATACTCAGGGCTTTCTTAAGGTAAAGTTCTCCCTTGCGCTGGTCTGAACCTACGAACACATGCTTTCCATTGATGATCATTTGGGGAGTGTATACCCTTTCCCCTAGTCCCCTTGCATAGGCATATTGCCTTTCAGAATAGGCTTCTGTGCTGTAAGGGTCTTTCCACCCCAGGTAATTCCAATAATCTACGTGGAAAGACAATGGGAAAATGGCTATTCCTTCCTTTGCAGCTTTCTCTACCAACTTAGCTAAATGTGCATCAGCAGGTGGACAACTTGAGCAGCCTTGGGAGGTGAAGAGTTCTACTACAGCTATACCAGTGGATTCTACAGCTACGGTAGGTGTGGATGCCGGTTCTCCCTGAAACGATAGCAAGAGAGAGATGAAAAGAGGGAGGAACATATTCATAAGCTACTTTTTTATGTAAGTGAATTGTGCTGTTATATTGGTGATTTTAGTCGCCACAAGAAGCACTTGGCAGAACCCTGCGATACAGCAGTTAAGCCAGCCGCTACATGTTGGTTTGTAGCCCACCATTTGAAAGGTGGGTAAGCAGGAGCTAACTTAACCTACTCTAAAAGTAGTTAAGTACTAAATAAGATGAGGTCTGTTAGCAGACAGAATGAAGAATTGCTTATTTCTTCAATGCGCGAAGGGTAGCCAGAAGAATGTCATTGGCTCTACGGTGGCCATATCCTCTTCCATAGGCAGTGGAGGTAACGCAGATCACGAGGGATACATCCGGAATGACATAGACATAATTTCCCCCATTACCTGAGGCATACATATAGGGAGCAGTTTTACCGCCCAATGTGAATTCCTCTCTATACCAGAAGTAGCCGTATCCGGTGGGGTGGGGACCTCCACCAATATTGATGTAGGAGGTAAGCATCTTTTCTATCCACTCATAACTGATGATCTGTTGCTCGCCCCACTTCCCCTTATTGGATACCAGCAGGCCAAGCTTGGCAAAATCTATGGCTCGGATGTACAGGTTCCCTGCGGCGGCAGTTCTTCCCTTCTGGTCATGGAACCAATAGTAATCCTTAAAACCTAGTGGTCCGAATAAATGCTTATCTGCAAATTCTTTCAGGGACATCCCACTGGTCTCTTCTACCAGACATCCTGCCAACTGGGCACATACGTCTGTGTATACCCATTTTTCTTCTGGTGCTATTTTGACTGGTGTTTTTAGGATATAGGACAGCCAATCATCTTCCCCATACCAATTACCTTCTGCTCCATAGGAATCCGGATCATCAGCATAGGTATCCAAACCCGCAGACATAGTCAGGATGTGTTTCACCTTGATGGCTCTATGCGCGTCGGTAATGGTGTAGTTATACTTTTCTTCAGGGAAGAAATCGAAGACGCTGGCTTCTACGTCTTTGATTAAACCTTGGTCTACCGCAATCCCTACCAGAAGCCCTGTAATACTCTTCCCTGCCGAACGTATATCATTTACCGTTTCTCGCCAATATGTATTGTAGTATTCTTCCACTTCTAGCTTCCCATCTTTGATGATGACAACTCCCCTAAAGTCTGCTGGCTCCCATTCGTTGATCATGGACATCATGTTCTCTATTCCTTCCTCAGTAAAGGCTGAGGAGGATTCCTCAACTCTGGGAATTCCTGGAACAGGAGTATTTTGGGATTGGACACTGAGCTGACAAATGAGAAAGTAGAATACCAAAGGAAGGGTTCTCATAGGGGTTACGATTGTTAGTTTTTGTAAAGAGTGGCTTTTAGTGGAAAGGTGGCTTTCTAGTAAAATTAAGGAGCATTCTATGTTAGGTACTAAAAATAATAAAGCCACGAATTCACCAATTTTCACGAATGTATCATTCTATTCGTGCTTATTCGTGTATTCGTGGCAGAAAAGCTAATATCAGTTCTCTAAGAAGAGGTCAAGAACCTTTCTATTCTCATATGAATCTCTTCATAGTGCTTATCAAAGGCTGAGAGAGACAAAGGAATAGCCGCTGCTGTCAATGCAAGCATACTCCCATAGAACCAGCCCAGATATCCTCCTTTCTCACCCAGGTCTTCTAACCCGAAAATCAGTAAGTGAAGGCCCGCAATTAGGGAAAACATAAATACGCTCATGCTGATGAATAGTAGCTTTCTTCTCTTAGTCAATGCCTCCTTTACAGATTGAAGGAAGGTGCTGACCTGCTGATCAAAGTATTCTCTCCCTACTGGGATCTTGGCGAGGTAGGTCAGATAGGTAATGCAAATCCCTCCTATAGTAATTAACAGCAGTCCAGTAATTTTGACTGCCCCAAAGGTAGCACCGTCTGAAAGACTGGTTTGGTAAACTACCCAGGAAAGTGCACCCATGATTCCCAAAAGGTAAAAGGGTAGCCAGGGAGCGGCTTTCTTTCGTAGTCGTTCTTCTTTCTCTATTTGTTGGTAGATAGTTTCTGCCTTATTTACATCTAAATGGAGGGCCAGTTGGTCCTGGGCTTCCTGAAGTTGTTTCCAAATATCTTTAAGATTGTCCATAAGCTTTGAATTTTTTGCTGAGCTTCTGCTTTATCCGATTGATCTTCACCCCTATGTGGTTCGAACTAAGTCCGGTAACCTCAGAGATTTCCTCATAGGTGAGATTCTCCAAATAGAGGATCATGATGATTCGGTCTTTTTCAGGTAGTTCAGCGATGAATTTGGTGAGCAGTTGGATATCCTTCTGATGATCATTTTTGAGGTGTTCCGGAAGCACCCCCTCATCCGCAACCTCTGAAAGCGATTGGAAAATTTCTTTCCTTTTCCGCTTATACATAAGGCA
>JBCDBC010000426.1:0-5200 GCA_039184535.1 Bacteroidota bacterium
GTCATTTTTGATCGCTTCCAGTTTTTCAGTGCTTCTGGCAGTCAATATGATCTTTGCCCCGGCATTGGCTAGTTGGATGGCTAGTTCCTTGCCAATTCCATCAGAAGCACCTGTTATCCAAACCCTCTTATTCTTAAAGCTTTTCATAGATAAAGTTGTAGTAGTCTTCTCATAAAATCTTTCAGCACGAATCAACGAATTTACACGAATGATTTGAGTTTAATCTGTGTGTCAGTGGCTTTTTTGTAGCGAAATCCTCTTTCGATACAGCTGTTTCAGTAAGAGAATTTCCAAAAGAGAGATTACGGTTCTTCTGGAAGTAATACTCCTGGGTTCATGATCCATTTTGGGTCAACTGCTTCCTTCGCTGCTTTCAGCATATTTCCAAAAATAGCAGAGTGTTGCTGGGTATAATAAGGCCTATGGTCTTTTCCTACGGCGTGATGATGGGTAATGGTCCCGCCATGATCTATGATGGCCTGGGAAACTTCCTGCTTGATCTGGTCCCATTGCTGGAGCTGATTTCCTTTTTCTCCCTTGGCAATAATGGTAAAGTAAGGAGCGGGCCCGTCTGGATAGATATGTGTAAACCTACAGGTAACAGTGCCAGTACCGCAGTAGGTATTGACGGCTTTTTGTGCAGCCTTGGTCACATTTTTGTAGAAGTCTGGGAATTGATCCCAGGTGATGGCAGTTTCAAAGGTTTCAGCTATTACGCCTAGCCTGATAATTTCATCCCGTAAGTAAGGGACTAGTAAGAAGGATTTTTTCCAGGCATCTCCTTTTTTATCACGGGTGTTCTCAGTCAGTCGTTTTTCATCCCATCTCCCTCCATGCTCTTTACATAGAGCCAGGGCTTCCTTCATCCAGTGTGTTACGTCCCGCTGATGTGATTCAAATCCTACAATTAGGACTGCAAATCTTCCATCTCCCAGCCCATTAATAAAGGCCTCAGTGGCATCTACCAGCCTTGCGTTAGCGGGATTTAGTCCTGATTGAGATAAGGCTCTAACGGCTTCTGCTCCAGCTTCAAAGCTTTTGAAGGTAACCGTTACAGTTTTTTTGAATGTAGGAATATCTTGTAGGCGTACCCATGCAGAGGTGATGATGCCCAGAATGCCTTCTGATCCTAAATAAAAGCGTTCCTCACTGGGGCCCGCCCCGGAACCGGGAAGCCTTCTGGATTCCAGCTTGCCTGAGGGGGTAACCATATTGACACTTTGCACAAATTCATCAATGTGGGTGTAAAGGGTAGCGAAGTGCCCACCCGCTCGCGTCGCAATCCAGCCTCCAAGGGTAGAAAACTCAAAACTCTGAGGGAAGTGCCTAAGGGTAAGTCCGTGCGCTTTCAGGCCTGCCTCCAAAGCTGGTCCATACATCCCTCCCTGTATATGTGCAGATCTAGAGGCTTTGTCAACTTCCAGAATCTTGTTGAAGTGCATCATATTCACGGAAATTACCCCTGCATACCGCTCATTTTCCGTAGGTTCAATCCCTCCACAAACACTGCTTCCTCCTCCCACCGGAATGATGGCTACCTCATGTTCAGTAGCAAATTTCATGAGCTGGATGATGTCTTCCTCTGTTTTGGGAAATGCTACATAATCCGGTGGATTAGGGAAATGACCTTGAGCACCTCTTAACACATCTCTGTAGGCTTTTCCATAGGAGTGCCTCGCCCTGTCATAGGTAGTGGAGGAGCAGATGCTCTCCATCTGAGTGAGCAAGGTAAATCTGGGCTTTCTTAACGCTAAGTCCTCTACAGCTTTAGGTGTATACGGGTCAAACTTCTCAATCTGAAGAAAGGTCTTCATCATTTGTTTGAAGTGCGCAATATTGGCTTGGGGGATTTCGAAATCAGTGTTACCCCAGCCCCAGTAGCTTCTAGTCTTTGTCATACTTCAATTTCTTTAGGAATAGTAGATTATGCCTATACAGTTTGACTTTCCCTTTCTGACAATGCCTGCGTTACCTTTTCCATCCACTCATCTTCTTCTCCAGGACTAGGCATCACAAAACCACCTTCCATAGCCCATTTACCATCTATCTCCATGAGATTAATATGAATATCATCTTTCTGAACCTGGAGAATATTAGCACATCCGGTTTTAAAGACTTCACACACCTTGTCTATTTGGTCTTGGGACCTGCCCAGCCTCACATTTGCGTGTATGTAAAGGTGCTTGTTTTGCATGATAGGAATCCCCTCGAAAAAAACAACATGAACAAACTGCTCTGGCGCGATCATAATGCTGCAATGGGCATCCGTGAATAAATCCACCAATTTTTGTTTAGTCGCAGCAGATAGATTCTTGGGAGAAGTAAGGCTATAAAGTGGCATAGTAGGATTTTTTGAATGAAGAATGTTGAATGAAATTGAAGAGATGGGCTAATATTTGACTCTCAACCGTAGAAATCCATTCATCCATTTTGAAGTCAAAGCGGTGAACAGCGTTTTGACTTGTATCCAGAGGCGATACTTTGGATGTATCCGCTTTTGTTGGGCCGCAAAAAAGCTATCTACCCAGGAGGTATTGGCAACAGTAATGACCGTATCCAGCGGAGAAACCTTAAAATTCTTTAGCAAGAAGTTTGAATACAACCTCATGAGTTCTTCTCTCTTTTCTTTGGTGATATCTTCATCCACCTCTATCAATATGATGGTACCATTAGAAGGTTTCCTTTCAGCATAGGCAGATCCTTTTGGAAAAATCACCCAGAAGACTGTCAACTTTTCAGTGCTGTAATGATCACTATAAATTTCTCTAAACCCTGCTTCTATTTCCTTGATTTCTTCCTTAGAGAACTGATGTTCCTGGACAAGACAATTTATCCTTTTCATTTTTCACTTTTACGGTTGGAGTCCTTGCACCTCTTTACTCCTGATAGGGATTCTTAGCAATAATGGTTGCTCAAAAGACCATTTATAAGAGAGTAAATACTTTCTTATATTAGTCAAAAAAGAGATAGAAATGAAAAGAAGTACACGAAATGCGGCCAGGACCAAGCGGGAAATCATTGAAAAATCAGCTCCTGTATTCAATGTGCATGGGTATGCGGGAACTAAAATGCAGATGCTGGTAGATGCTACCGGCTATCAGATGGGAGGAATATATCGCCATTTTGAAACCAAAATGGACCTGGCCAAAGCAGCATTTCAGTACAATTATGAAACCTTGATCAAGAGTAATTTTGAATTGAAGGAGAAGCTAAGCCCCAAAGAGAAAGTCTTAACCATTTTGCAGAACTACAAAAAAATGGCGCTCAAGCCCGTAATACCCGGCGGGTGCCCCCTTCTCAATACGGCGATAGAAGTAGATGATACAGATGAGGACTTCAGGCAGCTTACACAGTCTGCCGTAAGAGAGGTGATTAAGATGATGGAGCAGATATTAGAAGAAGGAAAAGCCTCAGGCGCCTTTAATCCTAAGATAGATCCTAAGAAGGAAGCCCAATATCTTTTTGCGTCTATTGAAGGGGCCATTATGCTAAGCAGAATTACCAGGGATAAAGCCCCTTTCATTGAGATTTTTGAAAAGGCTATAAGCTACTTCGAGAAGAATATTGTTAGTCCTTCTTTATAGGATGAGATGATCTCATAGCTAAAAGAAGCTTTTTTGCTTTCTGATACCAGTTCAATCCTGTAAAACTAAAACCATCTGATGGAGACGGACCCTGAGGGTCTCGAAGGGTCATTCTGATCCACATACCTTAGTCGTTTCGAGAGCCTCAACGACCTTATGGGGGAAGCTCTTTGAGATTGCTCATTAAGGCTTACTCAAAACAAAAGAAGCTTTCCTTTCACGTTTACCTTCCGACTGCTTAACTAAACCCTCATTATCTATTCCGTCCATATTGTTCATGGCTGGAAACCCATTCATCAGATGCAACGGCGGCACCTAAGGAGAGTTCTCCGCATAACACCACAGCGGCTATGATTTCTGCTAGTTTATTGACCTTTCCAGAACCATAGCAATCCATCATTTGCAGGCATTCTCGTTGGGTAGCTAAGCCTGTGCCACCTCCATAGGTAGCGATGATTAAAGAAGGAATGGTGATGGAATAGTAGTAATCGCCATTTTCCAGGATTTCTCCAAAGTAAAAACCCGCAGAAGATTCAGCGATATTCGCTACATCTTGCCCAGTAGCAATAAACATGGCGGTAATTCCATTGGAAAAGTGGGCCGCATTACTGGAAGAGCCTGCCATAAAACCACTTGCGGCGGAAAGCTGACGGAGGTAAAAGAGTTTCTTGGCAGAGATGTGCAGCACCTCCTCCATTAGTTGCTTGGGAAGGGTGATCTCTGCCACTACTCGTTTCCCTCTTGTGGTGATGGAGTTGAGAACTGAATGCTTTTTATCTGTATCAAAGCCTGCTGCCAAAGAGAAGTTTTCTAATCCTGGAGGGTGTTGAGCTAAGATCCAGTTGGTAGCATTTCGGGTAGCTCTGGTTACCATATTCTGACCTGCGGCATCCCCTGTAGAATAATTAAAACGTAGCCAAAGCATTTTGCTGAATGGGTACTGGACTACCGTTTTGAGTTTACCCACACTGGTGGTTTCCTCAGCCTTTTCTTTTATCGTATCAAAATTAGCCTTAACCCATTCTCCAAACTCTCTGGCGTATTTGGCATTTTTAAACACAAATACGGGCGCACGATTCATTTGGTCATCTACCACTGTGGTCGTGATGCCTCCTGCTAATCGAGCGATTTTCATCCCTCGATTATAGCTTGCTACTAAGGTACCTTCTGTAGTAGCTAAGGGCACATAAAAGCTCCCTTGAGCATGTTCTCCCTTGAGAAGTAGTGGTCCTGCAAATCCCATAGGCACTTGGGCAACTCCCGAAAAGTTTTCGATGTTACCTGATACTTCATCAGGATCAAAAGAGTATTGATTAACATGCTGGAAAGAATGATTCGTTTCTTCTTCTACCGTCTTTCTTCGTAGGTCAGCCTGTTCTTCCGTGTAATCATTCGTTTTTGAGTAGGGTAGCTTTTTCATTAGGTCAAATGTTAGAGAATAATCATCAGCTTTTGGCTAAAGTAAGCCAACATCAGATAATAATAATTTGTGAGAGATGAAATAGTTAATGCCACTCATCCCCCAAACATAATCCTCCAATTGGTCTTCTTTTCTTCATAGTAGAGAACAGGAATTCCACTTAACCTAAAGGATGAAAGGACTGAGTAGAAGGATA
>JBCDBC010000427.1:0-5197 GCA_039184535.1 Bacteroidota bacterium
AGGGGAATGTAAAATTGGTTCATTTTCCGGGCTATCTCTGCCTCAGAATCTCCTTCCATTTGTCTGATTCGTCTTTCAATCTCCAACATATGCTCATACCAACTTTTGAAGAAAGTCCCATCAGAAATGACCGCTTTCAGCTTGAATTCATTGGCTAAGGTTGGGGCAATGGCGCTCCCCATGCTGGACCCGAAGATGATGATTCGGGAGGTATCCACATAGGGTTTCTGTTTGAGGGAACGCAAGGCAGCCCTATAACCAGCCATGTCTGTCAGGAAATCAGTTTGTGCACAATTACCTTCACTGTCCCCCACCCCCACTTTCTCCACTCGCATGACTACCATATCTGTCTGTTCCACTATGTCAGTTATCACCTTTCCCCAGTTATGTGTAGTGGTGGGAAGTACTTCCAGGGAAGAACAGCTTAAGCCCCCAATAAAGAATATGGCAGGAAGTTTCCCCTCACGCTTAGGTCTAGTGATAATAAGTCGTTGGCGGATCCCATAGTCATTCAGGATAGATTCATAGTAGGTGTCCAGGTTTTCATGTTCCTCCTTGGGGTAGGCTTGTAGCTGTACGCTAAGGGAGTTTTCTTCTTCTCCTCTCTTATAAAGAATGTTTGTTTTTCCTTCTGCCCGAAGAGAATAGGTTATTGCTGACCAAGCCTCTCCATCTTTGGCCAGTTTGCCATTTACCTGAATGATTCGGTCTCCTTCCTGAAGGCCAGCCTGGTCCAGGGGCGAATTAGGCTCAACACTTTGAATGCTAGCGCCGGGGTGTGTCCCGTCAGGATAGCTTATTTTGGCCTGCCAGCTAGCCCTTCTTTCCAGTTCCTGACCAAGGGAAGTAAGCGTAAGAACCCAGATAAACAGGAAATAGGTGAAAACTTTCTTCATGATTTTTTTAGGTAATCATAAGCAGTTATCGATCTACCCTGGCGCTTTTTATACCAACAGCCTAAAAGTTTATGTGTTCCTCCCTATATTCATGACATGAGAAATATGGATTCAAAAGGGTACTATCTCTTAGGATCACGTATCCTTACTCATATCTTATTCTGGCTGGCTTACTTTATCTGCTTTGGGCTTGTTTGGAGCAAGAATGGGAACTATTACGATTCCTTCCTACTGGAATTTGTTTTGCTACCTATTCGTATCACAGCTGTTTACCTGACCATTTATGTGTTGCTTCCCCAAAGTTTACTGAAGAAAAAATACCTTCGGTTTTTGGTCCATTATGGCATCCTCATGCTGGTTTTAGGACTTCTGCAAAGAACCATCAGCCATTATTTTTATGAAGGTAATATGGCGGGTACTGTCAGGGAGCTATTAAGCATTTGGCCTGTGATAAGATCCATCATTCTCATCAACTCAACTGTCCTCTTTGTCTCTGCCTTTAAGATCTTGAATTTATACCTTGAGGAGAAAGAGAAGAACCTCATGCTGAGTTCCAGCCCATTGATAGAGATCAAAGCCGATAAGCGAATTTTCAGACTTCAACCTGATCAAATTCTATTCATCGAGGGCATGGGTAATTATGTGATCTACCATACTACTGACGGTCAAAAACTCACCCGATATGCCAGCCTTAAACAGGCTTTGGGTGAACTTCCGCCGCACTTCCTTAGGATACATAGATCCTACATAGTGAATAAGGAACATATACAGTCCTACAATGCTGAAGATGTCCAAATAGGAAAAGTCTTCCTTCCTATTGGGAAGTCTATGGAAGGCGTATTGTAATGTAGAAGTTGGTGCTGTCCTAAGATTTTAAGCTGGTAGATTCAGACTGCTCAATATCTTGCTGAATTCCAACATCTGGGCTGGTATTTGTTCAGCATAAATGATGCTGCCCCCCTCCCTTTCTGCTTAGATTCTTTATAAGCCTGAATACATTCAGAGCGGATTTTTGGATTGGGTGAATTACATTCTGAATAATTCTTCCTACATTCTGTTAAACCCAATCACACTTAAACATGAAAACCCAACTTTTCAGCCTCATCCTAGGCATAAGCCTATTTCTTCAATTTAGCTGCCAACCCTCTTCAGTTTCAGAGACGAATGATACTGATCCTTTCCTCGGTTTTGCCACCGAGGTAATTCATCCATTAGATGCAATTACGGGAGAAGAACTACTCACTGTTATCAATATTCTAAAAGAGGATGGGAAGTATACAGACAGCCTCACCTTCCTGCCAGAAGTTAGTTTGATGGAACCAGACAAATCTGAAGTGTACAATTGGAAAAAAGGAGATCCTATCAGCCGGAAAGCACAAATATTATCCAGAGAGGGAGGCCAAGTATTTGAAGGAGTAGTGGATATTTCTCATGCTGTGGTAAGCTCGTGGGAGGAGGTCAAAGATATTCAGCCTTCCATCATATTTGATGATTTCATGAAAGCTGATCAAGTATGGAGAACGGATGAACGGGTGATCAGTGAATTAGAGAAAAGAGGATATGACATAGAACAGGTTACAGGTTACCCTCTTTCACCGGGATATTTTGGAGAGGCTGAAAGTAGGGATAAGCGCCTACTGAAAGTCTGGCTAGCTGATATCAGCAATACCCACACAAATAGATTTGCCAAACCCATTAACGGGATCATACCTGTCATTGAACTTACGGAGGAAAAAGTGATTGAGGTCTATCTAACGGGAGATGATGCTCGCAATGAAGTAAGTTATGAGTACGATGATTCTTCAATAGAGATCAGAAAGTCCAAGCCTGTCCAAATGATTTCTCCGGAAGGAGATAACTATTCTTATGAGGATGGTATGTTAAACTGGAACGACTGGAAGTTCCACATGAGGATGGAGAAAAGACAAGGGTTAATCATCTCCATGGCCTCCTTTAAGGGGCAGTCTGTAGCCTACCAGCTGTCCGCCAACGAAATGTTTGTTCCATATATGGACCCAGCAAAAGACTGGAGCTACAGAAGCTATATGGATGTGGGAGAATATGGCTTTGGATTTTCTTGTACACCCTTGGCAATGGGAGCGGATGTCCCAGGGAATGCTAGCTTGTTATCTACCTCCCTACCTACTGATAATGGAACCCCTCTCCTACTTGAAAACGTCATAGGAGTATTTGAAAGAAATACAGGTCGTCCCAATTGGAGACACGTGGAAGCTATGTCTGGGACAGCTGAAAGCAGACCTGAGATAGAGTTAGTGGTAAGAACCATTCCTACTGTAGGGAACTATGATTATGTGCTAGATTATGTTTTCAGCGACAAAGGCATTATTAAGGTAGATGTAGGTGCAACAGGCATTAATGCTGTAAAGGCAGCCAAAGCTAAAAGCATGGAGGATGCGACTGCCCTCTATGAAACCAAGGTGGGAAATCTGGTAGCCCCTAATCTGGTAGGGGTATATCACGATCATTTTATCTCTTTCAGAATAGACCTAGACATAGATGGGCAGGATAATACCATCTTGACAGATGAAGTGATTCCGGTAACCTATAAAGATAATGTACGCAAAAGTGGATGGGAAATAGTGGAACACCCTAATCTGATAGAAGGAGCTGTCAGCAATGAAAAAGATGGACATGATGGCTTTTATCGGGTAGTAAATAAGAATTCCAAAAACAGCCTGGGTCAGCATAAGGGCTACCAAATTCTGGGGCATTCCCACCTATCTCCCCTCCCAAATGATGAATACCCTCAAAAGCGAGCCGCATGGTCAGGAGAACAACTTTGGGTTACTCCTTATGATAAGGACGAGCTCTTCCCATCTGGAAAGTATCCTAATCAGAGTGATGGTTCAGATGGAATTCTTAACTGGACTGCACAGAAGAGATCTATTGATAATACGGACATTGTCTGCTGGTATACGGTAGGTTTTCACCATGTTACCCTACCTGAAGACTGGCCCGTATTGCCTACAAAGTGGCATAGCTTTATGCTAAGACCTGCCATGAGTTTTGACAGGAACCCAGCTTTAGAGGTGAGTAAATAGTTAAAGAATGAAACTAGTAGGGAATGTAAACATACTGATGTACCTGAGCTTTCTGCTAAGTTGTTCAATACAGCAGAATGAAAGTTCCACTGTTTCAGAACTGCCATATTTAGGGCCTGTAGAATTTCTACAAGTAATGAAAAGTGGAGAAAAAACGGATTCTCTCATTCATCATAAAGTCCCTCCCTTTGAGCTTCAGAATCAGTATGGAGATACCTTTGGTTCAGAAGACTTGGAAGGGAAGGTATACCTGGCAGAATTTTTCTTCACCTCATGCCCTTCCGTTTGTCCACTGGTAGCTCCTCAAATGACCGAAATCCATAAAAAATTACAGGATGAGAAGGGTTTTGCCCTTGTGTCATTTACGCTGGATAGCGAGTGGGATACCCATGAGAGGCTTTTTGATTTTGCAGAGAAAGGGACTGTCAACCACTCAAATTGGTTCTTTCTCACAGGGGCAAAGGACAGTATTTATAGGCTGGCAAGCGAAGGATACTACGTAGCTGCCTACAAGGACCCAAGCAGATCAGAAGATAACATCATGCACAACGGGACACTAGTTTTGGTAGACCAGAATGGCAATATCCGCGGGATGTTTGATGGGAAGGAGAGAAATTCCATAGAGAAAATAGAGATGGCAGTTAAGCAGCTAAGAATTAAGTAGGAGGTCCTTTACCTATTTTGCAAAGGATCTCATGATTTTTATGCTAGGTTAAGCTGCCAGGAAACACCAAATCGGTCTTCCACAAAGGCAAACCGTTGGCTAAATCCGTAATTATCCAGAGGCATCATCACTTTGCCATTTTCTGATAGTGCTGAAAACAGCTTGTCTTGTTCTTCTACTGATTGACAATCTACCCAATTAGAAACGCCCGGGGTAAAGTCCCATTCATGTTTGATATAGCTATCACTACAGGCGAACTGACTTCCATTAAGTTCAAACCTGGCGAAGAATACACTCCCTTCTTTGGCAGGTCCCTCTTTCCCATGTCGCTGAATATCAGTGATGGTTGAATTCTCAAATAAGCTTATATAGAAGTTCATGGCTTCTTCCGCATCATTATTCTGAAATGTAAGAAAGGTGGTGATTTGTCCTTTCATGATCGTTGAAGGTTCATTTGTGAGGCTGGCAACTTTAGCTAAGTCGTCCTTAGCATTATTCTCTAAGTTTGTACAGCCATAGATGCATAGCGCGAGGGCAAGGATGGGGATAATTCTTCTCATATGAGGTATGTTAAA
>JBCDBC010000428.1:0-5188 GCA_039184535.1 Bacteroidota bacterium
CCTATCTAAAAGAAATTGAATATACTCAAAGAGCCGCTTTGAGGAAGAAAATTTCTTACGTTTTTATAGGCTTCGCTGTCGCAGGAGGCATTGCCATCTTTGTGCTTACCCAAATCACCATGGGTAATCCTGATTTCTTTCAACAGTTCAAAACGCCTTCTACGCTGAAGCAAGCAGAGGTAGTAAGCACCTCTTCAGTAGATCCTCAGGTAGAAATTATCCCATTAGAACAGGATTCTAGCTCCTCAGATGATCCTTTCTTCAACGGCCAGCAAGAAACTTCTGATGATGCAGTCATCATTTCTGATCGCATGCCTAGTTTTCCAGGAGGGGAACCGGCTTTATACAGATTCATCTCTAGGGAAGTACGCTATCCTACCACTGCCAGAAGTAATCAGGTAGAGGGGAAAGTTCACCTTAGATTTGTGGTAGAAGCAGATGGTAAAATCACCAATGTAAAGGTAGTTAGAGGGCTAGGCTTTGGATGTGATGAGGAAGCACTGAGAATTCTCAATAAAATGCCTATATGGGAGCCAGGTATTCTTAACGGCAAGGCAGTTCCGGTATATAGCAGTCTGGCTGTGGAGTTCCGCATGATCTAACATAAAGTAATCATTCATATCTGGGTTAGCTGTCGAAATCTTTCAGGGACTCACTTCCTAGAAGAGGATATTATTGATTCTCAAAGCTTCATGTGCTTGTTTCCGAACTACTTTTGTTTACTTTGAGGCTTTATCTCACAATCGTTTATCCAATCAGCATGTTGAGTGCACTGTCTGACAAAATGGTTGTTAGACCTATTGACAATTAGTTGCCTATGTTTTCAGCTACCGTTTACCAGGATAGAAGAAAGGTACTTCTGTCCAGTCTTGAGAAAGGGCTAATCCTTATCATGGGAAATGAAGAAAGTCCCATGAACTATCCCGCAAATCCTTATCATTTCAGACAGGACAGTAATTTCTTATACTACACCGGTATAGATACGCCCGGACACAGCTTATTGATTGACCTGGAGAAGGGTGAAACTTACCTCGCAGGTCCAGAACCTGATATTCATTCTCTCGTCTGGACAGGTCCACAACCATCCTTATCAGAGCAGGCAAATAAGGCGGGAATCTCCTCCAGCATGAGTTATGCTGACTTAGGTAAAAGATTGGCTCAGGTACATGCTAAGGGTGGTAGCATTCATATGCTACCTCCTTACAGGGCTGATAGAATTGGGCTTATTGGAGCATGGTTGGGCTGTACTCAGGCTGAAGTACTACAGCTGGTTTCAAAGCCCCTCATAGAAACCGTGATTTCTCAGCGTTCCATCAAAGAACCAAGGGAGGTAGAAGAAATGGTAAAAGCCGTCAACCTTACCAACCAGATGCACCTAGCCATCATGAAGCACGCCCGTGCAGGTAAAACAGAGGCAGAAGTAGGCAGTCATGCATACCAGCTCATGTATGAGGCAAATTGTGAGCTGGCCTATCCCATGATTCTCACCATCAATGGGCAGTTTCTTCATAATCACGCCAAGCATCACAGCCTCAAAAAGGGCCAAATGCTACTATTTGATGTAGGGGCCTCTGCACCTTCTCACTATGCAGCAGACCTTACCCGTACAGTCCCGGTAGATCTGGCTTTCTCCAGCCAACAAAGAGATATTTACCAAATTGTACTTCAGTCCTTTGAAAAGGCAGAAAGTCTGCTAAAACCGGGGACTCCTTACCAGCAGATACACCTGGAGGTAGCCAAAGTCATGGTGGAAGGCCTAAAAAGCTTAGGCATCATGAAAGGAAATACCGAAGCAGCCGTTAAGGAAGGAGCACATGCCATGTTCTTCCCACATGGCCTAGGACATATGATAGGGCTGGATGTGCATGATATGGAAGACCTGGGAGAGAATCTGGTAGGCTATGATGAGGAGATCAAAAGAAGTAGCCAGTTTGGCCTTAATGCCCTCAGACTGGGGAGAAAGCTCCAAACAGGCTTTGCCCTTACTGTAGAACCGGGCATTTATTTTATCCCAGATCTCATAAACTTATGGAAGAGTGAGAAAAAGCATGTAGATTTCATCCATTATTCCTCCCTAACAGACTGGATGAACTTTGGCGGTGTGAGAATAGAAGATGATTTTCTGATTACAGAATCTTCTTATAGCCGCATAGGGGATTCCCTCATCAAACAAATTTCAGAAATAGAAGCCATCGCCTAATATATGGACATACTTGACGTCATCAGATCTCACATGGAACACACAGGAGTAGCTGCCTGTATATTCCTGAATACTGACCCCCATCAAAGTGAATACCTGGCTGAACACTGGAAAGTGATCCCATGGATTACGGGATTTACAGGCTCCAATGCTACCGTAGTGATAACAGCTGACAAGGCAGGTCTTTGGACAGATTCACGTTATTTCATTCAAGCTGAGCAACAACTTGCAGGCAAAGAAATCACCCTTTTCCGATCAAGGATGCCAGATGTTCCAACTTACACTGATTGGATAAAATCAGAGTTACCTTCGGGTGCTATGGTGGGGATTAACGGACAAGTATTCACCCATACATTGGTTATGAAACTGGAGAAAAACTTTTCCGTGGCGGGAATCATGGTTCATTCTTCTTATGATCCCGTTTCAGATCTTTGGAATAAAAGGCCCCCCTTACCTACCAAAAAGGTATTTATCCATGATTTGTCATTTGCCGGTATAAGCAGGCAAGAAAAGCTTAGCCAGATTAGAAGGAAGATGCAGACAGACTATCTTCTGATAACTGCTCTTGATCAGGTGGCCTGGACGCTTAACCTAAGAGGTCAGGACATCTCCTTTAACCCGGTATTTTTCTCCTACCTCCTAATCAGTCAGGAAAGCTGTGTACTTTTCATTGATCTACAAAAGCTGGATACCGAGCTAGCAGAAACCTTAAGTCATGAAGGAATAGCGCTCAAGCCTTATCAGGATATTACTGCCCATCTCTCAAATCTTCCAGAAGGTAGTCGAATTTCCTATGACAACATCAGCGAGGCCTTATTTCAGGCCCTTCCTCCTCAAATCAAGGAACTCAAAGAATCTACCCCTATAACCCATTTAAAGGCCCTCAAGAATGAGACTGAGATAGAACACATCAAAAAGGTCATGATCAAGGATGGGGTGGCTTTAGTGAAGTTCCTCATCTGGCTGGAAGGAAACATAGAAAAGGAAGACATCACAGAACTATCAGCTGCCCAAAAGCTGGAAGCGCTTAGAAAAGAGCAAACAGGCTTTATCAGTAATAGCTTCCAGACCATATCCGGCTATAATGGAAATGGAGCTATCGTTCATTATTCGGTAACTGAAGAGTCTGCCCAAAAGATGGAAGCCTCAGGCATTTATTTGCTGGATTCCGGCGGCCAATACCTTAACGGAACTACGGATATTACTCGAACTATAGCACTGGGAACCCCCAAAACTGAACAAAAGAAAGATTTCACCCTTGTTCTGAAGGGACATATAAGACTGGCTATGGCCATTTACCCTGAAGGAACTAAAGGCTACCAGCTAGACACCCTGGCCAGAGAAGCCTTATGGAAGGACCTGCTAAACTATGGACATGGTACAGGGCACGGCGTAGGATTTTTCCTCAATGTACATGAAGGCCCACAAAACCTGGGGACCAGTACACGTGGCTACTCGACTGTGGCTTTTCAAGAAGGTATGCTCACCTCTAATGAACCTGGCTTGTACCGGGAAGGAAAGCATGGGATACGGATAGAGAATCTCATTCTGACAGTCAAAAAGGGAGAAAGTGAGTTCGGTACTTTCCTGGGTTTTGAAACACTATCTCTATGCCCCATAGATACTAATCTGGTGGAGAGGAGTATGTTGACAGAAGAGGAAAGAAAGTGGCTGAATGCCTACCACAGGCAGGTGTTTGATACCTTGGTACCACATTTAGATAATTCTGAGGAACGCTGGTTGAGTGAGGCTACCATGCCCTTATAGAGTGAGAACTTTCCCAAGATTGAGTTCTTCTGCTTTCTTAAGAATATGAGAAGCCAGGACTAGGTCCTGAGCGGCATTTCCCACTGATTTGAAAATGGTGATTTGCTGATCATTATCTCTTGAAGGGATTTGATTCAGGAGTACCTGCCCCAATTCTCCCTCGATTTTTAGTTCATGAGTTTCTCGCGCCTGTATGAGGTCTCCTGCTTCCGCCTCACAAGCTTCCCTCTCATCTATGTAAATTGTGGAGGCAGCTAGTAGATCTGGATGTATTTCTGCCATGTCTGCTCTGTAAGCCCCTATGGCATTAATGTGGGTTCCCACACTTACTTGAGAAAGATCCAACACAGCCTCCTTGGATTTGGTGCAAGTACAAATGACATCTGCCTCCCTCAGATCTGCATTCATACCCAGAATGTGAAACTCACAATTAAATGTTTCTGAGACCTTATCCCTAAACTTATGCGCCTGGTCTGAACTTCTGTTCACCAATAACACCTTTTTGATGGACCTTACTTCCATAATGGCTGAAAGCTGCGTCATAGCCTGTGCGCCTGTTCCTATGATTCCTAGCACTTCCGCTTCTTTTCTGGCCAACAAGTCTGTTGCTAGACCGCTTGCAGCACCCGTTCTCATCAAGGTAATCCAGCCACCATTCATGCATCCAAGCGGAAAACCCTTGTTAGCATCCATGACCATCATAAGGGCATGGATGAAGGGTAATCCCATGTTAGGGTTTTGGTGAGAAAGTGCTACGAGCTTCAGCCCACTCTGGCCCTGGTCCTTAAGGTATACAGGCATGCTCAGTAGTTCTGCCTTTTCTTCCTCGAAATGCATATGTGTACGTAGGGGTACCTGTGCTTTACCTGAAGAAAGCTGCTGAAAGGCTGATCGCATAAGGTGGATAGTTGTGGCCATATCTGCACATAGTTCCATTTCATGTACTGAAACCCACCTTACCGGAGGAATAGCTGTATTCATAGCTCTAAACTAAGGGATTTTTAGTGGCCTCATTCTCCGTAGGGTTATTTCATCTTAATCCTGGGCCAGATGTCCTACAAAAACTGAATAAGTATCTGGAGGATACAGTTCAAACAAGACAATTGTTAAATCAGGCAAAATTTTGTCGAATTAATTCTACTAATCACTTTAAGTAGGAAAAAAACTGAGGATATTCGCTATTGACTCGTACAATATTTCCGCTATTTTTATCGATATACA
>JBCDBC010000429.1:0-5187 GCA_039184535.1 Bacteroidota bacterium
GCTTTCCATGACTAGATGAATAAATATTAGGTCCTGGTTTGAAATTGGTAGCTAAGGCAAAAAAGTTCCCTGAATTTCTACGGGTCTCTTTCCCAAGTCTGTCTCTTCTTCTCAAGTTATAATACCACCTGGACTCCAGGCTTATGACAGGATTAAAATCTACATGACCCAGTTCAATGTTTTCAAGCGATTCCGTTACATATCCTATTTCTCCTCTAAGAGAAAACTGATCTGCAAGTCGTAGCTCATGGTATACCCATACACCCGGATAGCCGATTTGGATACCAGAGATGGAGCGTTCTACAGAAGGGGACTGTGATGTCCCCAGGGAGATTTTTTGGGCATAGGTTGGAAATACATATAAGGCTGCTAAAGCAAGACTAATGGTGGTTTTCATAATTGTGCATTAAGTGTGGGTGGAGGATGACCAATCTTCAGAAAGGACCAAAAAGGTTACCTATGTAGTCCGATTCGGATTTGGAGTCCTGAAGTGAAATATGGCGGAAAGGAATAAAAAGGAATGCTGGATATCTCTTCTGGAAGATCTGATTCCAATCCCAGATAGTAACTAGCCTCCCAGTCAAAGTGCTTTCCCAGACTTCTTCTAATACCCCATTTGACTAGGAAGGATAGGCTGTTAGTCCGAATTTCTCTCCTTGGATTATTGAAGATTATTTTGTCCCCGTGGTTATAGTTGGCACTCACTGCCAAGAAATTACTACTGTTAGCAGCAGTCTTTTTCCCCTTTTTAGCCCGCTTGTGTAGGTTGTAATACCATCTGGATTCTAAGGATACGGTATTCTCAAAATCCAAGTCTATTTCATTCCCAATTCCATAGACAGTTGCAGTTCTGCCTACTTCTACCCTAAGTGAAAATGGATCTTTTAAGCGTGTTTCGTAGTAAAGCCATGCCCCAGGGAAACCTAGTTGAAGTCCCCATAACGACTTTTCAATTTTTGGGGTAGGCGATGCCTCTTCTGTCAAGAAAGACCTCTGACCAAATGCTGGAAAACATAAGCATAGTAGTGCCATTACGATGGTATTCGTTTTCATAGGTGTGATATTTAAGTGTCTTATATTTTTGTAAAGTGAACCATACCTTTCGAAAGGTTGGTTGGTCCATATATTCGTTGCAACGAGTGGACTCTTTGACTGGTGGTGTACTAAATGAGCTTTAACGCCACTTTAACAGCTTAGTTAACAAAAGCTAAAACGTATATAAGTACCTGGACGGCATTGGGCGAGGGTGTTCAGCCCATCTCTATTCACGCAAGCTATCCTTGGGTATCCGCCTGTGGTTTGGGCATCCGCCATAAGTATCACAGGTTGCCCACTTCCTGTTATCTGGATAGTGCCAGGGAGAATTCCAGAACTGATGATTTCTTTGAGACCTTGTGCAGGAGCCGTTCCAGCTTCCATTCTGTATCCCATTCTGTTACTGTCAGCTGTGATTTTCCATATTCGGGAGAAAAACCATGCTATGTATTCTCTGCTGAGAGAATGAAACTCAGGACCTTTGTTTACAGAAATCGAAGGTTGGTTTGGTATTGGAGTAGGGGGACTGACCTGTAATTCCGCAGGGATACCAGGAAGGAGCTTTAGGCTGATTTTTTCTTCCTTTTTGAGGGCTTGAGTTTGTAAGCTGGGTGTATGCTGCCATATTCCTCTTATTCCGAGATAGGCACGAAACCCGCTCTGGGCCCTGCCAAACTTTAGTGTGCTATCTGCGGGAACATTTACAGCTTGGTAAGAAGGGATCTCTTCTCCATTTAGACTGGGCGATAAATCTGCCCCTGTGATACTGATAAGGCAATTATGGTTGAAGTATAGCTCTGGTCCTATCAGGGTGATTTCCATGACTGGCGTAGAGAGAGAATTTCCCAAGATGAGATTGGCTGTACTCGCTGCTTGCTGATCCATGGGACCCCCAAAGGGTACACCAAAAGCCGCAAGCTGCAGCTGCTCAGGATGCTGAATGCTGGTCAGTAAACCTGCCTTTCTCACTTCTATGTGGAGGAACTTATCCATATAACATCTGCCAGTCTAACGGGTCTTTGCTCAATTCCAGGAACCGTTCTTCATCAATGGGATAAAAGTTGATCTGATCTCCAGCTTTAAAAAGGAAGGGAACCTCTAAGGCTGGATTTAATACAGATTTAGGGGTTCTCCCGATAACTTGCCAGCCTGCGGCAGTCTCTGAAGGATAGATAGCTGTCTGCTTACCAGTAATAGCTACGCTCCCTGCAGCTACCCTGGTTCTGGGTGTTCCCAGGCGTGGACTTGCCTTCTCTGTAGGAACATTTCCCAGATAGGCGAAGCCAGGTAAAAATCCGAAATTATATATTCGGTATAAATTATTACAGTGTAATATAATCATTTCTTCTGCTGATAGCTGATGGTACTCAGCTAGGCTTTCCAGGTCGGGGCCGTATTTCCCTCCGTAACAAACGGGTATTTTGAGGATTCTCCCTTCTGCCTGATGATCAGCTTCATAAGCTTGCCAGCTTTCCAAAAAGGATTCCAGCTGAGATAGCCTAAAGTTATGTGGGTCAATGTAAACAGTCAGGGAGCTGTAGGCTGGGATCAGGCTCTTTATGCCAGGAATAGATTGAGTTTCCAGGGCATGGGTTAGTTGATGGACCTTATGGCTGATGTCCAAGCTTATCTTCTCATCAAACTGAATGAGATAACCCTGTTCTCCATATTTGACCGGGTTTGGAATAGACATTAGCTGGCTTTAGGGGTACAACCTATGGTAGGCAGATACTCCATCACTGCCTGTGCTATAATTACTGCTCCCTTTGTATCACCATGTATGCAAAGGGAATCTGCTTCCACCTGTACGCGCGTACCTACATGTGAGGTCACTTCTTGCCTTCTTATTAGAGATTCTATCTGCTTTAGAATGGCTGGTATATCTGTAAGTACAGCTCCTTGTATGGTTCTGGGTAACAGCCTTCCTTCAGCCGTGTACCTTCTGTCGATAAAAGCCTCTCTGATGAATCGCATCCCTTTCTCATGTACAAAGCCTTCCATATGACTCCCTGCCAGTCCCATGATCGCCAGGCCTGGATTAATGGAAAAGGTAGCCTCTACTACCGCCTTTGCTGTTTCTTCATCCCTTGCCGCCAGGTTATAGAGTGCTCCATGCGGTTTTACGTAGGACAGCTTCATCCCATAGGACTGAGCCATGCCGGAAAGAGCAGCTATCTGATATCGTATGTCTGCCTTCAAAATAGGGGAAGGTATCCTCATGGGAATTCTCCCAAATCCTTTCTGGTCAGGAAAGGAAGGGTGGGCTCCAATTCTCAGCTTATGAGATCTAGCCAGTTTGAGGGTTTTGTCTATGGTGATGGCATCTCCTCCGTGGAATCCACAAGCAATATTAGCAGAAGTAATAAAAGGCATGATGCCTTCATCATTACCTATGGTATACCGTCCGAAGCTTTCGCCAAGATCACAATTTATGTCAATTTCGGTGATCATATCAGTTCTACTACTTTTAGTATGCTTCTACTTCCCAAGGCGAGTGTCACTAAAAATATAACAATTCCCAATAGATTGGCCCGTCTTGAATTGACATATTCTTTCAGGAGCTGCTTGTCATTCATGATCCATAGTAGAAAGCCTACAATTACAGGCAGTAGGATACCATTAGCCACCTGAGCAAAGAGGATAAGAGGGATAGGGTTAAAGCCAGCCAGGGCAAAGGTCAATCCTGAAAGCAGGACTGTGATCCATACAATTCGAAACCTCTGCGACTTCATATCTCTTGACCAGCCTAATATACCGCTAATGGCATAGGCCGTAGCTAAAGGAGCTGTGATAGTAGAGGAAAGGCCCGCGGCTAGAAATCCCAAGGCAAGAAAGGTAGAAGCCCATGAACCCAGCACAGGTTCCAATTGAGTAGCCAAATCTGCAATAGACCCTAACTCCTTTCCCTGACCATAAATCACCACGGCAGAACAGAGAATAATGGCCATGGTAATGATTCCGCCAATGGAGACAGAGAGGTAAGTATCCTTTCTGGCAGAAGCTAAGTCCTCAGGGCCATCAAATGCATCCCTGGCTGATGCAGCATGAAGAAACAGATTGTATGGAACGATGGTGGTCCCAATCAATCCCAGCACAATGAATAAGCTACCCTCGGGAATGTTAGGGATGAATAATCCACTTAGTATCCCTGATAGATCCGGTTGCAGGATGATGGCTGTAAGGAGAAAGACTAATGACATGACCCCTACTAGAATGATCAGAAACCTTTCGATCAGTTTGTAGGTACCCTGCCATAGTAATAAAAAGGCGATTCCCCCTAAGAGGAGTACCCATATATTGAGCTGGAAGTTACTGATGGACAGATTTTGAGGAGGTATGGCGAGGAGGGCACCCGTAATATTACCTGCCTCATAAGCTACATTGCCAAAGAAAATAGCTGAAACTATCAGGAAGGCGGCTATCCCAAACTGAATGGGCTGACGGATTTTTGTACGTACCGCCTCTCCCAGACCCATTTGGGCTACTACCCCTATGCGAGCAGCCATCTCCTGCAGAATGATGGTTGCCAGGGTAGCAAAAAGGATGGTCCAGAGGAGGACATAGCCAAAGTTAGCTCCGGCCAGTGAAGCTGTGGTTACCGTACCCGGACCTATAAAGGCCGCCGCTACCATAGCAGCGGGCCCTATCTGTTTCTTCGAAGACTTCAATACGCTTTATTAGGGATTGGTCCAGTAATCCACTACAAAGACCTTTTCCAGGTGTGGCTGAAGACTAGCGACAAACGCCTGATGTTCAGGATGTGGTGCATAGACAGAATCTCTATCTTCTTCTGAGGCAAAGGTAATGGTGTAACAGTGGGTGAAATCCTGGTCCAGACCTTCAGGACTGTGATTCATCCCCCACTCAAAGTCCTTAACTACGGGAATGCTTTCTTCCAATGCTAAGAAAGATTGGTGGATCTTGTCTACTTCTTCTGCTGGAGCTTCGTCCTTAAATTTGAAGATCACGACATGTCTGACAACTTTTTCTTCCATGGGTTCAGCCTGGCTTATTTCTTGAGCTTCTTCAGTTGCTGGTTCTGTTTTTTCTACACAGCTCACCAACAGTAAGCAAATACATCCTACGATAACAGATAGTTTGTACATATATAGTAAGGAGTTAGGTGGTTGAATGAGTACTAATACAAGCTAA
>JBCDBC010000430.1:0-5184 GCA_039184535.1 Bacteroidota bacterium
AGCTTAATCACGCCTTTCTCTCCGCCAAGATGCCCAGCCCCTACTCCAAAGAAAGTTGATTTCTCTGAGGCTAGATTTTCTATTCTGCTTATCCAGTTCTCATTCCGGTTGATGAGCATTACTTGTAGTTCTTCAGGATTATCAATATACGAGGCAGAGTAGGCGTACAAGCCTTCAATGTCTTCTTCTTTGTAGAATTTGATCATCTCCTTAAAGCTCTCTCTCATCTTCTCTTCCTCATTTAGCATTTCTTTGAGGACCTCCATCTGACTCTCATAGGTCATTTCATCCACTGCCGCCATTTGTTCCTGTACGGTTTCCAGCCCCAGGATTTCTTTCTCCTGCTGCTGTGCCATTTGGACAAAGGACATCTCAAAACTAGCAGGTGTCCCTTCTATGAAGTTTGTCATCAGGAAACTACTCACAAAGAAGGGCTTCCAACTATCTATCATCTTGGCTCCCATGCCCATAGATTTAATCAGCAGGCTATCCAGCTTATGGAAATCTTCTTCAGACATTTGAGAAGAAATAGTAGTCCCATCTGCCATGGCCACATATTTTAGCATCTCAAGTTGCATAGCAGGATCATCCATATCCAATTCTAGTACAATTTGCTGGGCATCATCAAATGCGGACTGAACCTTCTCCTTCAGTTCAAACTCAGACTGGGGAAGCATGTGAAGGGTTCCGTAAAGGTAGGAAGCTTGGATTCCTTTGCCACTGATTTTCCACAGGAGGCTTTGAGAATCATTCTGGGCCTGGGTGAGAAATGGAAACAGAAAAGTAACTGCAGCCAGCATACTGGCCCATTTTATCATATGGGAGATTTTCATACATCAATTTTTAAGTCAAACACATTGTCTCATTAATTCTCAAGTACACTAAAACGTTAGTATCTCTTCAAGGTAAAAAATTACAAGCCCTCTATCATTATTTTAGCCAATCCGGTTTAGGAAAGGGTCTCAGAGGAGCAAAACGCTGGTAGTTCTCGAATACATCAGGAGTAGGACCTACGATTCGGGGATCACTTGTTTCTCTGAGAAATTGCATGAGTTGTTTACGAAGGGCTTCTTTGGTTTCAGACATATCAGGCTCATTGGCTAAGTTATTCAGGCAAAAGGGATCCTTACTTATATGATACAGCTCTTCTGCTGGTCTTTTCCCCATGGCCAGTTGAAAGAATGGAAAGATGGAAGAATCTGTATGCTGCTCGATGAGAAAGTCTTTGGCAGGACAAGCATCTATGTCGAAGAAAGCTTGTTCCAAGTTCTCCCCATTTTCACCTAAACCATAAAGTGGCCGTCTTTGGCGGGGATCATCAGGATTAAGCATTTGTGGGGCCCCTGCGGGCCAGCGTTCAGGATATATATTCCAAATGAACAGATAATTGGCAGTTCGTATTATTCGCATAGGATAGCCTAAATTATTCCATCTGGATGAGGAGTGCCTTTCCCGGCTGGCAAAGACAGCTGAGGCCCCTTCTACCAAACGCTCTGGATCAGTCTCAGTAAGAATAGGGAATAAGCTAGTGGAAGAAAATGAGGACATGGAATGTGTCTGTATACCAGCTACTTCTAATAAAGTAGGACAGAGCGCTGTCAAGGAAACTAATTCTTCTACTCTCCTTCCTTCCTTGATGGCTTCCGGCCAGCTAATAGCAAGAGGAACATGAATCCCATATTCATATCCATTAGCTTTAGCTGCAGGGAAAGCCATACCATTGTCTGAAGTAACAATAATGAGGGTATTCTCATATTCTCCCGCTTCTTTGAGTATCTCTATCATCTTCTCTAAATGATGATCAAACCACTCAATCTCTACAGCATAATCCAACAGGTCCCCTCTCACCTCTGTAGCATCTGGGAGAAAAGCTGGAACCTCTACTGACTCCAGTTTCTTTCCATAGGCTTGACCAATTCCAGCCTGAAAAGGCCTATGTGGCTCAAAAGCCCCAAACCAAAAGAAGAAAGGAGATGCATCTGGCTTCTCATCTAAGAAATTCTCGAAATTTTTACTGTAATCTATTCTGCTGATGCCTATGTCAGGAAGTGAATCTGGCTGATAACTAATCCGGTTATAGGGATTTCCGGCAGGATTTCTGGAACGACCAGAGTCTCTCCAGTTGAATGGCGAACAACCCTTACCTGTATAGCCCACAAAGTAGCCTCCTTCTTCCAATACATCCGGCAAGACTTTTATCTTTTGGGGAAAGAGCGTTTGATGGCCCCCTGCTTCTTCGTTCTGCCAGGGATAACGGCCTGTCAAGATGGACGAACGGGAAGGCGCACATCCGGGAGAGCTTACAAAGGCATGGGAGAAGTAGATCCCTTCTCTCGCTATTTGATCAAATGCAGGCGTCTGTACGAAGGAACAGCCCGCAAAGCTGGTATGGGCAAAAGACTGATCATCACTTATGGCCAGAAGAATATTGGGGCGTTTGGAAGAAAGCTCTCTTGCACTATTCTGACCTAGCAGAAAACCTCCCTGCCAAAGTATAAACAAGAGTAGAAACCAACATTTTCCTCTGGTACTAGCGGAATGACTTACACACATGTTTTTTCTGAAAAAAGCCTCTATCCTCCTTTTACTACCAGATTAGGAACCTAAATTTTCCAAAGCTTCCCCTGTCAGCCTAAATACCGTCCATTCATCCATAGGGACAGCCCCTAAGCTTTTGTAGAAATTAATGGATGGCTCATTCCAGTCCAATACTGACCACTCTACCCTGCCACAGTCTTCTTCCACTGCTTGCTGGGCCAGAGACACTAGTAATGCTTTACCGTATCCCTTTCCCCTATAATCAGGGTCTACAAAAAGATCTTCCAGATAAATACCTTTTCTTCCCAGGAAGGTGGAAAAATTGTAGAAATACAAGGCAAAACCCACTGCAGTTTCTCCCTCAAAGGCCAGCTTACAGTAGGCTACTTTATTCTCTCCAAAGAGGGAGTCTGTGAGTAGTTCTTCTGTAGCTACCACCTCGTGCGAAAGGTGTTCGTATTCCGCTAATCCTTTGATGAAGTAAAGTATAGTAGGTATATCTGATTTTTCTGCTTGTCTAATTAAAATGGACATAAGTTAAGTTGAAATATAAGATTAAGTGGTAAGTCTAAGATTAAGTTTAATAAGTGATATCTGCACTACCTGTTTTCAGATCCGTAAACTTCATGGGAGTACCATCTGGTCTGTAGAGAGCCTTAAAAGTAAATACTTCTGGACCAGGGCCTTCAGCGTCTAGTTTCCGTAGTTTCTCTACGCCCTCATGTAGGCTGGGGATATGTCCCTCAGGTATCCACCACATAGCCAGTCTATTCCCCTCATATTTCCCGAACCACTTATTCCTATTCTTTAAGAAATAAGCATGGACTGTAGTAAATGAAAATGCATATAGGGATTCGAGGTTTTCCCAAACCGTAAAGTTTATGATGATGTCATCATCAAAAGGGGTTTCTACATGGGAAGACGAAGCACCTGAATCATCCTTCAATCGCCATACAAATCCAGGACTGTCTTCCCCTAATTTATTTACCGGGTCTATGAAGTCATTGAACTCCTTTATCATAGGATGATCCAATGGAGCCAGGAGTCTGGAGATATTTATTTGTGCCAGGTGAAAGTTAGATGCCATATAGAATTTCCTCAGATATTACTGATCTACTGGTGGATCCTGCATAGTTAACACCTTGCCCTCCGCATCCATGATAAACTGCTTTCCAAACCTCCTGTAAACCCCATCTTCTTCCTTAGCTCTGAACTCATGATTGACCACAAACTGAGAGGAGTCAGCATTGGCAGAAACAGCATACCATTTGATGGGAGAATAAGATGAAGGATCAAAAAGGGGGCTTTCTTCTGATTTCAGATAGCTTACTACCTGCTCTACGCGATTGTCTAAACCTGTATTTCTGGGATAAGAAGTAGCTGAAGTACTCTCCGTTGTCTCTTGTGGGGTCGCTTCATCATCCGTCTCCAGCTTTTTCTTTTCTACACAGGAAGTACTGAATATCAGTATCAATAGAAAGGCAAATGGCAGAAAAAAACGTAACAAATAATTACCATTCATGATGGATGTGGTTGTATGTCTGACTCTCTCCCAAATCTATAATCAATTCATAGAAGGGTCAAGCAATAGTTTTCAGACATTCTTTTTCTTTGTTTGGGTAAATAATTATATATATATTAATTTTATACTCAGATAACTCCCATGAAGTAAGCACCCTTGTATGTCTATATATTTGTGTTTGGTATTTTGTTTGGTCATTTACTTACTATGTACCAGAGCCTTACTACCTTATCTGAGCAGTGTAGAATACGCAAAAAGTGATCTGAGTTCAGTAAGAAAAATGACCCACTGGAGGCTGGTATATGCTGTTAAGCATGTGTCCCTGTTTGCTTTTGTGATTTATTTCCTGGGAATTTTAGTCATAGAAGGTGTATTCTTTTACTTAGAGCACGAAAATATTTTCCTCCACTACGACACCACCCAGTATATCAATCCTGTCCAAACAGCCCTTCTAGCATTAGACCACCCACTTGCCTATAGTCTTCTCCTAAGTGGATTCGTTGTTTATTTTCTTTCCGTTTATGGTTGGAGTTACTTGGAAATGCTTCACTCCCGCTACTTCTACAGAAGGAAGTTAGAATTGCAAGGGATACATGCAGAAGTTACTCCTTCCAGAGAAGCTAGAATACTGGAAACTCATTTAATGGAAACGGAAAATGCCTATTTTTCCCTTCCACAAAGAATTTCACGCTCAGAAGAGGAAGAGTCTGAAGAGGACAAACTTCTTTCTCATATGATCAATCTGAAAGAAAATATCAACCTCATCCAGTTCAGAAACAGAGAGGAATTCATAGACAGCAAGCTGAATCACGAGCTGGCGAGCCACAGCCAAAACCATCTAAAGAAGTTTAATCACTCATGGTGGATCAATTTGAAAAGATTCTTGAGTGGTTCTTTCATGATGATGGGGCCTTATAAAATTGACCTCTACAGCTACCGTAAAAGACTGGTCTTCCTCATATTGATCACTGCCGCCCTTCAGGGAGCTCATTTGGCGAGCTTTACTAAACTTAAGAGAGTATCTCGCATAGACACCAAAGAGGTAAAAATCCAGCATATTACGAGTAACTCTAACAAAGAATTACTTAATACCGCTACTTTATAATTCTTGGCAGGATTATGGC
>JBCDBC010000431.1:0-5177 GCA_039184535.1 Bacteroidota bacterium
ATGCAAGAGTACGAAAGAGATTAATACCCTCTCTTCCTTAGAGCAATCCTATCCATTTGAGTGGGAAACCCAATCCCCCATTCTTGATGCATTTATGTTCGATGAAGAAGATTGGTTTTCTATAAAAGATCCATCTATCATTAAGCATGGAGAAAAATGGCATCTGTTCTGTACCCTAAGAGGGCGAAAGCGTTCACATGCAATCGTATACACCTCATTTAGCAGTTTTGAAAAGGCAGCTGAAAGTAAGCCAGTGATCCTACCTAACCACTCAGGCTATTTTTGTGCCCCTCAAGTATTTTACTTCACTCCCCACCAGAAATGGTACATGATATGTCAGGCTAAAAATGATTCCTGGTCCCCCAATTATCAAGCTGCTTTCGCCACTTCAGATGATATTTCAGATCCCACTTCCTGGTCGGCCTTAACACCTATGGAAATTAGTAAGCCTCCGAATGATCCCTACCTAGACTTCTGGGTCATTTGCGACAAGAAAACAGCTTATACATTTTTCACTTGTGATAATGGGAAAATGTACCGTACAGAAACTTCTATCAAAAACTTTCCTTTTAAATGGAGTGAACCTGAATTAGCATATGAAGGAGATATTTTTGAAGCTAGCCATATTTATAAATTGCCTGAGCAAGGTATTTATCTCAACCTAATCGAAGCACAAAAGTCTGATGATAGGAGGTATTTCAAAGCCCTAATCGCTGATGAACTCGATGGGAAGTGGAAACCTTTAGCCAGCGATTCAATAGGTACTTATGCGTCAAATACTAATGTCAAACAAATAAAAGGGGCCTGGACCAATTCTATCAGCCATGGAGAGTTAATTAGAAATGGCGTGGATGAGACAATGGAAGCTGATTTATATAATCCTTTTATTTTCCAGGGAGTCCTTCATCGAAACAGAGAGGGAAAAAGGTATGGAGATATTCCCTGGCGTTTGGGATTACTAGAAAATAGAAAAGTCCCCACTAAGCCTGATGTACTCGCTGAAGAACCCCTGCACCAAGGAGCCCCCTATCCAGTAGGTACAAGCATACGGCTGAGTATGCTACGCAATGATACTGTTATGAATATTGCCGGTTATGAGTTCAACAGCCTTACAGCCGGTAATGCCATGAAAATGCATAGAGTGATTAGGGAAGGCTTCAACTATGATTTTACTCAGGCCGATGAGTACCTAGCCTATGCAGAAAGCCATAACATGCGTATGTTTGGTCACACCCTCCTTTGGCATAGTGCTACTCCTGATTTTGTAAAAGCGCTTGAAGGAGATTCGGCAGCTTTGTACACATTTACACAGAAGTATATTGACACACTTGTCTCTAGGTACAAAGGGAGGATTGACGCTTGGGATGTGGTCAATGAAGCTATCCTGGATAAGGCAGGTAAGCTTCGTGAAAATATATGGTATACTACCTTTGGAGAAGAATACCTGGAAATGGTCTTCAGAATGGCACACAAAGCTGATCCTACCGCAAAACTCTTTTTAAATGATTACAGCATAGAGCGGGATTCTACCAAGTTAGCCGCCTTTCTAGGCATTGTGAACAGATTAAAAAGGAAGGGAGTTCCTATACATGGCATTGGGATGCAGATGCATACAAGTATGGAAGTCTCTAATGAAGTCTTAGCTAAGCATATTGCTAAGTGTGTCGAGACAGGACTTTTGATCCACATCTCAGAACTGGACATTATTTTCAATAAACATGGGGAGAAAGGAAAAGGCATACAGATTTATGATGAGCTTACACCTGAGATGATGGAGAAACAAGCTGAGAAGTATAAGCAAATAGCGCATATGTACAATGAGCTAATCCCCTATGATCAGCGATATGGAATTACCCTATGGGGTTTCTCGGATCGTTTTACTTGGATCAGATATTTTTTCAATATTATGGACTGGCCCCTCATTTTTGATGACGATCTTAATAAAAAGCCTGCCTATCACGGCCTTAGAAAGGGTTTATTGGAGAATTAGCTGTTACAACTAGGACCTGAGATATCATGCGATAATTTCTGGCAGCATTTGAAATACTACTAAAAAAAGGCCGCTCCCTAGGGAAGCAGCCTTACCTCAATTACAAAAACTCTTGCTAGAACATAATACTATCGGACGCACAACGGTAGGTGTTTATGCTATCCGGATATCTGTAAATACTCACATTGGTTTCTGGATGCAGGCTATGCACCATTTCATAGGTTTCTTCTACGTGGGTCGTGTACAGGCTCAGGTTGGCCTGGGCAGTGCGCTGTTCAAAAGATTGGGGGAGGAATACGGTTTGTGTGCTAAGTTGGCGTAAGGCCAACCAACCCATTCCTACCAAGGCGGCTAAAATCAATGGAACGAAATCTCGGATGCTCATTTTTCCAGCTTTTGTATAAAGCTAATGAGCGTAGGTGACAGCCCTATGTCAGTAGGTTTCCAGAATTTTTCCAAAAATGATCTACTAACTCCTGAACCCTCACCATCATCTCATCTTGGAGCAGTTTTGGGCTGATGATGGATGAATTGGCAGCGAATGGAAGCATCCATTTGCTAAAGCGAGTGAGGCTTCCTACCAGGAACTCCATTTCTACCGTTTCTCCAAGAGATTTCTCACTGGTCCAGCCGTAGAGGTATTTCTGTTCTCCTATATTTCGTAAGGCTTCTCGCTTAAGATGAAGTACTACCTTATACACTTCTCCCTGATAGACCAAGCTGTCAAGGTATTTCTGGTAGACCTCAGGGTCTCTTTCTTTAAAGAAATCTGGTGTGAGTACCAGCTTACTCATTCTGTCCAGTCTGAAATCCCTATAATCTTCCCTCTTCCTGGAATAGGCAATCAAATGCCACCTGTTTCCATAGAAGCTAAGGCTGACGGGTTCTACCTCACGGGCTGTAACCTCTCCGGAATAGTAAGAATAGTATTCAAACGTGAGGATTCTTTTCTCCAGTAGGCCTTGCTGAATTTCAGAAAGGAAAAGGGACTCATGTCCTGCGGAGGAATTGCCTGTAGAATATATTTGCACTTTTTCTTCTAATTGACTGACCTGATCCTGAGTATCATTCTGAAGAATAGATTTGATCTTCATAAGCGCCTCATCTATTTCAGAAGAAATTTGTTTGTCGGAAAATGTAGCGCCTAGCTTTCCTGCCAACAGTAAGGCCCTGGCTTGCTCAGCAGTGAATTGCACAGGAGGCAGTCTGTAATGCTCTGCCAGAAAGTACCCCACGCCTGCCTCAGCTCCTATGGGTACACCAGCTTCCTCTAATGATCGTATGTCCCTGTACACAGTACGCAGACTAATCTCAAACCTGTCAGCTATCTCCTGCGCCTTAACAACTTTCTTAGACTGAAGTTGTATCAATATGGCGCTAAGTCTGTCAATACGATTCATGATTGCTAATCTAATTAGCTATACGCTAAGAGCAAGCCTTAGATGCTAAAATTGTTAATTTCTTACAAAAAAGAGCCACAAGCCTTCTATTATATCCCTACCTTTAACTCATGAATAGGAAGTATGCCAGTCTGGTTCAGATAGGAGATGTCCTGATTAGTACAGAAATTTTCGAGGAAGCCTTCGTCTGTGACCTTATCAAATGTAAAGGGGCATGCTGTGTGGAAGGAGACTTAGGCGCTCCACTTGAGAAAAAAGAACTGGCTATTCTGGTGGAAGAATATGAGAATATAAAGCCATACCTCAATGAGAAGGGCAAGACCGCTATAGATGAGCAAGGAAGATATGTATATGATTTTGCGGGTGAATATTCTACGCCCTTAGTGGACGGAAAAGAATGTGCTTATACCATCTTCAGTGAGAATGGAACCGCCTTTTGCGGAATTGAGAAAGCATATAGAGAAGGAAAGACACACTTTAAGAAACCTGTTTCCTGCCACCTATACCCCATACGTGTTACCCAAACCAGGCATTATGAGGCACTGAATTATGACAGATGGAACATCTGCAAACCCGCCTGCAGCAATGGGGCCAGCCTGAATGTGAAAATCTATCAGTTCCTGAAAGAGCCTCTCATCAGAAAATATGGAGAAGAATTCTACGGAGAACTATGTGGCCTTGCTGAGGCCTATTTAGCGCAAAAGGCGGAGAGTTAGGATCATTGGATATCTTTCACTCCAGGAGGTATGAAGGGTATTTTTAGTGGCATCAGACGGGGTCTAGCAAGATTTTTTCCTCTTCTAGTTCTAGTACTTCCCTAAGTTTCGCTGGATACCGTTTGACCCTCATACCATCCCCACAAGCCCAACGGTATGACATATCAGCTAGAGGCAAGGTACTCTTTCTAAGGCATAGTAATATTTGTACGGAATTCTATGAAACCGCCATTTTAATGGTAGGTAGAGAAATGGATTAATTCACACTGATAGGCCTACTAATCAGCCTTCCAGTCTGCTGATCAAACAGTTGGAAGTGGTAAATCCCTTGAGGTAAATCAGCAGGTAATTTTTCTACCTGCGTTCCACCATTTAGGCTTTTGAAGGTCTTCATTCTCACTTTTCCTTCCATATCTATCAAACGTAGCTCGTACTCTCCTCCTTCAGGAAGGTAATACTGGAAAGTAGGCTGTTGATGATTAATGGGGTTCGGATAGACACTAGCCATTTGAGTAATAACCTCCTTAGACCAGGAAATAGCCTCAATGGAAAGTTGATCATTCACATCTGCATCAGCAATGTATTCAAACATCAACTGTCCGTGATGGTTATTAGTATTAGGCAGCTGTATGGTCAGTATTCCTTTGTGCGAAGAATATAAGGCACTTACGAGCTTCCAGGCATCCGCTTTCTCACTACCTACATAGATATTGAGTCTAGAGCGGTACTGGCTCAGTTTAATGTTGAGGTCTATATTAACCGATATGGTTTGAGATTCAGAAGTGGGGAGTATATTTCCAGTAGTGAGAACAACTCTTTCACTGAAAGACGAATAAATGTTCTTCAGAAATATATATTGATCCTGACTCCATTTGGCGTCAGAAGACGTGGAGGCTTGCCACCATTCCTTCCCCTCGAATACATCTGATAAGTCTACCAACTTCGTAGAAGTCTGATCAGATAGGTTTTGAGCGTAGAATGTATGGTAACCAAGCCAAAGGATCAGTAATAGTATACGAGCTTTGACAGTCATCACAACAAGACCGGCGGTTTAATAAGCTAATTCATTCC
>JBCDBC010000432.1:0-5169 GCA_039184535.1 Bacteroidota bacterium
GAGTTATGCGGCTACATTAGTAATAACAAATCCAGAGGCCTCATCATTCACCCTTGTATCGCGCTGGATGCAGATCAATTATGGGTGTTAGGGTTAAGTGATCTGCTAGTTTGGGGGCGTCCAAAGGCAAAGAAAAAGAAGGGGACTACCTATCGTGATAGTCTACCAGCTGAAGAAAAAGAATCTCACAAATGGACTTTAGGTATAAGGGGTAGTCAAGAGAGCTTATCAGGTGCAAATAACATTACCTATGTATTTGATCGAGAAGCAGATATTTTCCCACTATTTGAACATATTCAAGAGCAAGGGTCTGACTTTGTCATACGGCTCATGTATAATCGTAAGCTTCGAGGTACAGAAGAAAAGATAGCAGATCGCTTAGCTCAACTCACTCCTCAAGCTACCCATACGTTGATACTTCGCGGGGAAAAAACCAGGAAAAATGGCCAACGACCTAGATTAAAAGTAAGGACAGCTAGAGCAGCAAAGCTTGATATCCGATATACACCTGTACAGCTAGTCAATAGTTCCAATACCTATTATGTATTGGACCTACTGGAACAAGCACAATCAGTTCCAGAGGGAGAAAAGCCGATTCATTGGCGTCTTATAACCAGCCACAAAATCAATACTAAATCAGATGCGTTGAAAATCGCAGGCTTTTATGCCAAAAGGTGGCTGATAGAGGAGCTTTTCAGGATAGTTAAATCCAAAGGCTTCCAACTTGAATCGGTACAACTCAGAAAAGTTAGTTCTGTGAGAAAGATGATAGCTTTAACCTTATCAGCTGGCTTAAGCATTTTACAACTCAGTCTTGCTAAATCACATCCCAAGCAGATCCCCATTGAGTGGGAATTTACTCCAGAGCAAGTAGTGTTGCTCAAAGTACTCTCTACTAAACTTGAAGGAAAGACCGATAAACTCAAAAATCCGTATCCTAAGTCAGATTTACTTTTTGCTCACTGGGTCTTAGCGAGATTAGGAGGATGGAAAGGTTATCTCAGCAAGAGACCTCCAGGACCTATCAGATTATTGAGAGGAAGAAATAAATTTGAACAAATTTTACACTCTCTCAAGCTCTTCAAAAATGAAGATGTGTGGGAACCGTAGATTTTGAGGGTAACGGGGTAGTGGGGGAAGAGTCTAATTAAGGCTATCATTTAGCAGGACTCTGAAACGCATATTTTTTCTTTTTCAGCAATCTCCTAGCTCTACTCCTACGCCTTCTCTAAGGCTACTTAAGTAGAGTCTTACATACTACTCCATACTTCCTAACTCACGCTAGATACCGTTTGACTCATATTCCAACTCCACTAACCTAACGATAAGACTGGAAGGAATAGAAGGGGGCCTTCTTCTACCCTATTAGAGATGGCTCCTATGGAGCCCTAACCTAATTAGCCCGTCAGGGCACCATCAAAGAAGGGCGCCATAGGTGCCCAACCAGCCTTAGGCGAACACCTATTTATCGCGATTTCAATTCCAGAATCTATAGGGGAGAAGTACCATCTACGAAGTATCCATGAATTCTATTCTTCAATGACTGCCTTATTCCTGTCACTTCGAAAGAAAAAGAGCTTCCTAAATGATCATTTTTTAGTAAAGAAAATGATCTACTAACAATCCCAAGTTTAGTGTGAAATTTCTGATAATCAGGGAGTTACACTTGAACTTTCCCAGACAGATTCGTATATTAGTAATAGAAGCTTATCAATAAATATCCGATTGTTATGAGAAAAGAAATAGGAAAAGTTCGCGATGCGAATAATAGAACTTACGCTACCTTCTGGAATAATGATACACAGGAAGTATACCTACGTCCAGAAAGAGCAGCCCTGAGAACAGCCTTCAAAACTGTTGGGAAAGCCTTCAATGAAACTGAGGCCTTAAACATAGCTTCTCAGTTTGTGAACAGCCATTCTCTCAACTGGGCTTAAAGTTCAATTCCACAAAATATGCTGCCTGCCTCCAATTGGAAGCAGGCACATTTGTTTTTTGGGCATATGACGTCCAATTTGCAGGCTAACGATTTGGAAAGATGACATTACCCAAGATCAAAGTGAGCAGAATCTCCAATCTGCAGGATGCCCGCTACTGTGCAGCGGAGGGAGTGCCCTTTTTAAGCTTTTCCCTGGAAAGAGGATTCGATCGTAAACTGTCTGTTCAGACAGTTTGGAATATTAATAACTGGCTGGAAGGACCCGAAATCATCATAGAACTTAATGGAGTAAGCGTAGAAGAAGTGGAAGAAGCAGGTCAAAGCATGAATATACGCTATGTATCATTTCCTGTAGAAGATTGGACGGATGAGCTATGGAATGTACATGATGCCTTCATCATCAGGGCGGGAGGAGATCTCAGCCTTGAAAAAGCGCGAAAACTACTGGAAGAGGCAGAAGAAAGGGGGAAAGAATTATGCTTTGAAATAGGTTTGGCAGAGCTGGAAGAAGCCTCAAAATGGGAAGCTCTTTATCCAAAAATCTTCCTCAACTTTCCTCATGTGGATAATGTAGAGACAATAATCAATATGAATGAAAATTACCCATTTGGAATATCTCTTAACATAGAAATAGAAGAAGAGCCCGGAATGCTTGATTACGATAAAACAGGTAAGGTTTTTTCCTTATTTCAGGAAAAGTTAGAAATGCTCGATGATTAAGTTTGATTGAATAATTCATGTGGAAAAATATTAAGCCACACTTTCCAACAACTTATACACCAGTTATCCACATATTTATCCACTATTTTTATTGGGTTTGGCTACTTTTTGTCTGATGATGTATAAATAACCCCCTAACACTTAGGAAAAAGTATATATACAAATATGTGTTATCCATATTTCCCACCCGTTATCCACAGACTTATTAACATACTGTTCTTTTCATATGAGAACTTCTTCGGTAAAAAATCCTTTTCAGAAGTCGTAAGAATTTCATTCATTTTACAACCAATTAAAGGGTTCGAAATGAGACCTTCTATTTTGGAGAAACAAATCGATAACATTAATCATCAAAGCTTAACATGGCTCTTAAAGCCTATATTTAGCCTTTTTCTCCTCCTCTCTTTGAGTTTTCTCTCTTCCCAAATTCACGCACAAACACCTTTTAGAATTTTAGTAGATACGCCCGTCATTATCCTAGACCATGAATTATTCATTATGGAAGAACCAGATGGGGGTATAGACATGAATAATCCCATCCAACCGGAGTCATTTTCTCGCTTTGACTCTACCTTTATTTTCACCTCAGGCAAATCTTATTGGGGGTACATCTACCTCAACCAACAACTCGACTTCGGCGTCCAATGGCTGTTTACGCCCAAGTGGCCCTTAGATGAATCACCCCATGATCTGGTAGACGTCTACTTCCGCTATGCTGACAGTGTCCTACAAAGAAGTAGTGGTTTGAGTCTGCCAAAAAGTGAAAGGGACATAGCTGAAGGTCCAGGTAATATGGTTCACTTCTACCTCTATCCAGGCCAGGGCGTAGAAATCTTCTTCCGCGTAGAAAATGAGGACGGCCGAGACCCCTCTTTTTCCCCCACTCTTGTAGAAGCCCAACACTGGAAAACCTACTACCGGGAAGTAGCTCCCAGCTGGATAGGTACCCTTTTGGGGATTCTTATACCTTTTCTCTTGGGACTTGGAGGGTGGTTTGTATTTCAGAGGAGGAAAGGGTGACGTAGGGTCGGTCCTAATTATGATCTAGTTGGATCAGATCGCTGGAGATCCCGGCTGACCCTACAACCCATGCCCCTTAACCTCACCGGGATGATAGGAAAAAGTAAGGGTGGATTTATCCGCGCAGGAAAGCCAACGGCAGTTAAAACAGCCGGTCCATTTTTGATTATGAGACCACCATTTGAATGGTGGGATACCAGTAGGGGCGTAACATTTTACACCCGGAGCCATCCGAATAAAGCCATACCTATCCTTCAAAGCAGTAGATCCGCGACGCATCGCGGCTCGAGCTTCTATTTCCACCCTATATAGTTGGGAAAATGCATGCATTGTCCTTTCGCCTACAGCACCTTCTCATAATACTTCACATCCTCCAGCGGATTATGGTAGTAAGCAGGGATTTCATAGAAGCCCGTACCCTGGTAAAGTTTATTTGCAGGGATCATGGATCCGAGGGTGTCCAGGCGCATCTTGGTGTAGCCTAGCTCCTGGGCCAGGGAGATGGCCTTATCCAGAAGGGTCTTCCCTACTTTTTTTCCTCTGCAGGCAGGTTTGAGATACATGCGTTTGAGCTCACAAATACCATCGCCTTTATCACGTACGCCTACACAGCCTTGAAACTCATCCTCGATTTTTACCAGTAGTAGTACACCGGTCGGTCTACCGTATTGTTGGTCCAGAAGCTGTAACTCTTTTTCCACTTCCTGAAATGCGAGATCCAGACCCACATAGGCCAGATACTCCTGAAACAGAGACATGCCTATCTGGTACTCTTCCGGGCTTTGTGCTTCTACGATAGTAACTGTTTCCTGCATAGGGTTCAGATAATCCTCTGTGGCTTAGTGTCTTTTAGTGAATCTGTTCTCAAGCTAAATCTTCAAATTAGCTTCAAGATATTTTTGCTAAATAAAGGCTATTTCAGGAAAAAACCGATGAGCAAGCAGCGGACCTCTTGAAGGAGCTGTCATTATTTGTGATCACACTATCAGTTTATGGCTACCTACGGAAGATTTAGATTTTCTCCCGGCCCGGACTTCTATGATTGGCTGGGTAGAATCACACATTGGGTGGCAGGGAAATATCCATCCTCTACCCACCACGCCTACCTCAAAGAAAAAAACGAAAGCACTCACTATGGACTGGGGTTAGATGAGCTTAGAGAGCAGTACCCTCAACTCAACAAATCCCTTCTTAGCCTTTCCTTCCATGTTACCAGTGTAAGTGGGTTTGCCGTGAGATTACACCTGAGATTTGAAGAGAATCAGGTCTATCCCGGTCAGGGGCAGTTTGTCATTCTCAATGGGCGTAGCGGAGAGGCTTCGGCAGTCCAGAAAAGCCTGTTCACGAATATCCCGGCTTCTGAACTTAGATTTACCCAACTCTTCTACACACACGAACGAAAATCTGTCACTTCCTTCTTTCGGGTTCCTGTCCAGATTCCCTTCCAATTGTTACCGGGCACCTCTGAAAATCAGGAGGCCCTGTTTACC
>JBCDBC010000433.1:0-5159 GCA_039184535.1 Bacteroidota bacterium
ATAGGCTTTAGGTTCTCTTCATCAAAGACTTCGCCCGGATAGTCTTTGGCGAATTCTTCTTTGTATATCATGTCCAGGTATACCTGCAGATAGGGTAGTTGAACTATGCCTGATTTCTCATCGCTGAGATTGTCTACGATTTGATTGAGGCGGTCTTCATCTTCTCCTTCCAGCCCTATCTGGAAATTTGAGAATGATAGTTTCAATACTTCCTTGACCTTTTCCCGTCTCATGGTTTCTACCCTGAGCCTGTTATCATAAATGGTAGAGATCTTTTGCTCTAGCTGATATAGGTCCCCCAGGTATTCTTCCCTCATGATCAGGATAATCTTAACAGGAATCTCTGCTTCCATGATTTCCATGAGGTTCTCAGCAAAAAACTCTTGTTCTTCTTGGCTCCCCAGAATGAATATTTCCTCAAATTGGTCGAAGATGAGATATAAGGGGCAGAGGTATCTGTCATACAGAAAAGAGAGCTTTTCGCAGATAGATTCTTCTCCTCTATCCCCTGTAGCCAAAGTGAGCTCTTCAACCAAAGAGGCATTGACATCCTTTTTTCTGCGAATGAAGAAAGGGTACCAGTCAGGCCCGTTAAAGTTTTTAGCTAGGCCACAACTGACTAAACTCGTTTTTCCTGTCCCCGAAAGGCCATACACCAGTAAGAGGGGGGACATGGAAACTTTCTTGTAGAGGTCCTTGATTTCCAGGTCTCTGCCAAAAAAGACATCCTTGTCCTCCATATCGAAGGCGTCCAGGAACTTAAATGGGCTTTTCATGCTTTGGTGAAATATAGATAGGGCTTGAACTGATTCTTAAGAATGCGGTAGTGGTTGGTTTTACTCTCTACCTGAAGGAATTCGTCTTCTGGTTTTGAGAAGTACTTATACAAGTATTTATCATCACCAAAGCGGGAGAAGAACCTGATTTTGGCTTCTGTAGCTTTCTTGATGAAGGCATGTTCGTCTATCACGAAGGGGCTTAAGTTTAGAAACTCATCTTCCTTTCTTCTGCTAATGAGAATGACAGACTCACAGTCCATGGCAATGTTCCGGCTAAAGTGCTCCTCAATGTTGCTGGACTCACTTCTGTCAAGTTTGGCAAGCTTATGCTGATAGTCGGCCTCCTTTGAATGGCGATATTTAAGTACGTTAATGTCAGTAATGGATACCAGCTTATAGTTAGCCAGGAAACTGAAGTTTCTCAGTAAAACGGCCAACTGCTCCTCTACTTCCTGGCATTTGAAGGCAAGGGTAGCTTCATCCAGCTTAACCTTGTTCTGCTTTTGCTCAAGATTGACTTTCCTAAGCTCGGCCAGTTTTTTGTTGGCCTCCAATAGCTCAGAACTTTCTGTTAACAGCTGTGAGCTGATGAGATGCTTACGCTTATCCTGGAATTCTAGCATGCCAGTGAAGAAATCATGAAGCGCTTCTACTTTTTCTTCCACCTCATCCTCATCCAGAGAAGAATTCATGATTTTGACATACTCTGTCATACGGGTGCGGAGTCTATCCAGACTACTCTCTCTATCTCCGGATTCAAGGAACTGAGACTGAACTTCAGCTTCCAGCTCCTTTGGAGAAAGGTCAGATTTACTGGCTTGGAGGGATTGTCTGATCTTAGCTCTGACATCCAATAAATCATTGTAGCCGTCAAAGAAGTACTCTTCCTGCTTCTCAAGAAAACTCCCTAGCTTTTTGATAGGGGTTTCTTCCGAATCCTGCTCATCAGGATTATCTAGAAGAAAATCATATAGATCTGTTCCCAAGCCCATGAGGGTATCATCCAGGGCGGACCAGTTACTACTTTCCTGAGGGGAAAAGGACATATACTTCCCATCTATCTCATCTATGAAGAAGGTATCAGGATACTCCTGGAGAATTTGAAAAGACTCCTGTATGATCTGCATGAAGTCTATTTCTTCTCCTTCTTCTTTTAGGAGAAAATACTTTTTCAGGATTTCCGGTTTTGGGATCCCGTTTGAGTTTCTGTTTGCCTTTTTATCCTGAGGGAGCTTTTTCCAAAGCTGGGTCAGCATAATGAAAGCGGTGAGTTCTATCAAAGTGTCATAGGTAACCAGTAGCTTGTCCAGCCTTGCCTGATCCAGCTTGTCAAAGAAAATAGTGCCTCTACTTAGGCCCCCATGTGGCGTGGCAAATAACTGCCTTAGGTGATCTTTTAAGGGGAATGGGAGGCTATTCAGGATGAGTTTCCTCCTGGTTTCAAAGGGAAATTCATCCTTATCATAGGTCTCTATGGTATTCAGCGCCAGCATGGAAGGGTCTGCCGATGCGAGTGCCTTGACCAAAGTGTCTATTAAGACTTTATTGGGCTCGAACTCAGATACCGGTGCTACAAATTCTGGATTAGGAATGGTGTAATCCAGGACAGATTCCTTTCCAGGGTTAATGAATAATCCCCAGGAAGCTTCTGCCACATCTGTATTTCCCTCTCTGTCAAATACAAAGTCTTTTTGGATGGGAATCTCGAGATCAGGTTTTTTCTGTATGGTCGTTCCTTTGGCCTGCTCAAATGCCTGTGCTACTGTTTCCTGATTAGCTAAAGCCTGGAAAAAGGCAATCCCAAAATCAGCAGCGATAGAATCATCTACTGGAGCTGAGGTAGCTATGACCGCCGGAACTCCGGCTTCAAGTAAGAGGCCTACCTGTCCCTGGGAAGAACAACCATTCAGAAGGGCGCATTTCAGATTAGGGCACTGGCCCAGGAGGTGAGCAATACCTTGAACAAATGCCTGCTCTCCATCAAAGATAAGCCCGTCTTGCTCTGCATGACCACTGTAGCTAAACAGAACGATCTGCTCACGATATTTTGACAGAGTAGCAGATAGGGTTTCGTTATCCAGAAATGGTTCTTCTACTAGATTAAAATGCTGTTTGTCCTTCCTGGGGCTAAGTGCATCTTTTACTCCATCATACTCATCCTTTAGGGTTTGTAAAGGAGCAGTCATATGGTTAGCATAGGCTATAAATAGCACGTCGAGTTGGCCGCTCATGGTTGGCGTTTGTGTTTGCGTTATTAGGTATATTTCCGAAAAACGGAATTAAGTTATAAGAAATATTTGGAATAACCGATTACCATAAAATCTAATCCTTCGATAATAAAGTTGGCAAAAGGCCAATTAATACCCCCAAATTTCTTTAACCAATATAATATAGTACTTCTTAAAATAAATTTGTTACCATATGACTGTAGCAGGTATAATTTCTATGGTTTTGGGTATATTCTGACTAGTAAAAGGTATTTTCTATAAGGCTACTTCTCTCACCAGCTCATGGACCCTATAATGTTTCTGCCTGCTAACCAGGCATGTTTCCCATCTTCTGTAAACCTGATAGTGTAAAATCCTTCCTGTCCTAATTCTGTCCAGCTTTGGCCTCCATCAGCAGAATAAGACATGCCGGGCTTACCTACAGCCCATACCACTTCTCCCTTTGTACCTGGCTGGTATTGGACACAGGAACGGTAGCCGGGACCTTCTCCATCTGTAATGAGTTCCCAGGTCTTTCCGCCATCTTTAGTGATAGCCTTATTTCCATGATTATCTGCCTGATTTTCCCAGTTTCCTCCGAAGAGAAGACCATTTTTAGTACCATGAAAAGTAGCAGAGAAGATGCCTGTCATCTGACCACCTTGTTGGATGGGAGTATCATATACCTCCCAGCTTTGGGCACGGTCTGAGGAATGAAAGACTCTGGCCGCTGCTGCGCCTGTAACCAGCCAGGTATCTTCTCCCTGTATAACTACATTGGTGTTGCTAGCGGCAAATTGGGCCTCGCCGGAGATCAGCGGAGGGATATTCTCACAGCTTCTTTTTTCCCAACTTTTCCCACCATCTTCGGTGAGAATAATGGATAAACAGCTGTCAGTAGGATCGCCTACTGCCATCCCGTTTTTATGGTCCCAAAAAGACATGGAATTGTAATAACAGGCAGGATGATCTTCTTTATACACCACGTCCCATGAATTTCCCTTGTCCTCAGACCTCATCATGAGGGCAGGTGTAGCTACACTCATAAGGAGAACAGTGTCCTCCACTATACGTAAGGCCCTGAACTCTGGCAAAACGGAATCTACTCTTACGCTATCTATGGTCCAATTCTCTCCACCATCCTCAGTATACCCAAACTGGCCTCCGGTACCGGTAAACCATACGGTTTCAGCATTGAGAACCTGAATGGCTCTGACACTACTAGTCAGTGGAAAGGTGGTAATCTGAGGCTCAGGAAGGGTCGGGGGTTCTTGACATCCCCAAATACAACAGATTAGGATCAGGAGTGGAATTCTGGCTAACATAGGTAGTTTTTCATGCGAATATAGCCAGCTTTATGATAAATCATCATATGCGGCCGGATCATTCACATTGAGAAATTCTGAAGGCCTTTTAGCTACTACCTTTTTGGCTGAATGATGCTGGAGAAACTTTTGAAAGGATTTGCCTCCATTTTGCTGGTAGGCAGTTAAATCTGTAAGAGCCTTGTGTTCCCAAATTCCTATTAAGGGTTCCCATCTTTCTGCCTTAGGTTCATAGAATAAGGTGGCAAGTGCATTCGGGTCTCGTGATGAGATTATCTCTTGAACTGTTTGGGGAGAAATCAGAGGCGCATCCACGGGCAGAACCAGCAAAGAGGTTTGTATCTGTGCTAGCGATTGAATGAGAGCAGCCATGGGGCCTGCAGCAGGGGTAGCATCCTGTATAAGTGAGAATGAGAATGGACCTTTTAGTCTATTGAACTGGGACTCATTTACTGATAGGTAAACCTCTTCACAGAAAGGATTCAGTTTTTCATAGGCCCACTCGAAAAGTGGCTTGCCTTTGAAAGGGAGAAAGGCTTTGTCTTTTCCCATCCGGCTGCTTTTACCTCCTATAAATACTAAGCCGGCTAAATCCGTCCTCATGCCTTTTCTATGGTAATAGGCACACACTTAGACACGGGCGTTTTACTTTTTCTGGCAATTAGGTCTATGGGAACCAGCGGATTGGTTTCTGGGAAATAGGTAGCTACATTTCCTCTAGGAATAGGATAAGGCACTACCTGAAAGGTGAGAGCTTCACGCTTTATGCCCTTATGCTGGCTATAAAGATGTACAATGGTTTTCTCCTGCCATCCTCGCTCTTTCATATCTCCTTCATTCATGAGAAT
>JBCDBC010000434.1:0-5156 GCA_039184535.1 Bacteroidota bacterium
AGTGTCAATATCTGTATACCAAATTATAGGTACATAAAGAAATTGTCATATGCTAGTATAACTAGGCAGGACAGTATTGTGTTTGCGTAAAATCATACTTTCATTAAAAAAAGTAAGGGTTTTTTGAAGAAAAGAGCTAAAAAGCTTAAACAATACGCTTATACCTAATTTATACCTAATTTTAGGTATGTTATACTATTAAGCTCAGGGCTGATAAAGCCATAATAATCCACATTACCCAGCTGATTTCCTTCACTTTTAGCAAAAAGAGTTTGATAATGCCCCAGGAGAGAAATCCAATGGCTAATCCAGTAGAAATCTGAAAGCTGAAGACCATGGTAGTAATGGTTAGCAGTGCAGGAAAGGATTCTTCATAAGCCTCAAACTGTATGTTTTTGATAGATTTTAGCATCATCATCCCCACTATAATGAGGGCAGGAGCGGTCGCATAAGCTGGAACTACTCCAATGAGGGGAATGAATAGCAAGGAGATCAGAAAGAGGGCTCCCGTAACCACCGAGGTAAAACCTGTTTTTCCCCCGGCAGCTATTCCACTGGCAGACTCTACATAGGAAGTAGTAGGAGAAGAGCCTAAAACCCCACTAAGCATGGTAGCTATGGCATCTATATTTAGCATCTTGTTCAGGTTCTTAATCTTGCCATCTTTCTCTACCAGCTTGGCCTCATGTGCACAGGCTACAAGCGTACCCAGCGTATCGAAGAGGTCAATGAACATGAGCGCGAAAATAGGCCCGATAAGGCTCCACTTAAGTGCTGCCCACAGATCAAACTGGAAGCTGATAGCAGCAATGGATAGATCAGTTGAGAATACCTGTGTAGGTAAGTCCACCTTGCCTAATATCATGGCCAAAATGGTAATGACCAAAATACCTATCAGAATAGCCCCTTGAATGCCTTGTACCAATAGAATGATGCTGATGAAAAGACCTATGATACCTAGTATGACCTCTGGCGTGAAGGTGCCCAGACTAAGCAGGGTAGCAGGATTACCTACGATGAGTCCCATGTTCTTCATCCCAATAAATAGGATGAATAAGCCTATACCCGCTGCTATGGCAGAGACCAGCGAATCAGGAATGGCCTGAAGGATTTTTTCTCTGGCACCTACCAGGGAGAGGATAAGGAAGATGGACCCCGCCCAGAATACGATCCCTAAGGCAGCCTGCCAACTCATGCCATAGGTCTGTACCAGGGTATAAGTAAAGAATGCATTCATGCCCATACCCGGTGCCATAGCTATGGGCACATTAGGGATGGCACCCATCAGGATAGTAGAAATAGCCGCGATCAGACAGGTAACCACGATGAGGGCACTTCTGTCCATGCCCGCTTCTGAGAGTATGCTGGGATTGACAAAAATGATGTAAGCCATGGTCAGGAAGGTGGTAATACCGGCGGTTATTTCCTGGCGTAAGTTGGTACGGCGGCTTTCAAATTGGAAGTATCTGGAGATCATAGGATGTGCATATTCAGGTGGGCAAATATGCGAATAATATGATTTATGACAAGGAAAGTGAGATTTGTCAATACATAGGTTTTTGTTGGGGAAGAATATATTTTAGATGTATGAATAAAATTAAGGTCCTACTATTTCTCTTAGCGATAGTTTGTTCTATATCCTGCTCAGAACAAAGGGTCAACCAAATTTTAGATAGGTAAGAAGGTACCTGGCAAATTGATAGTATTAAATTCTACAACTTAGAAACAGGTAAGATTGATACCATGGCTACAGAAAATCTAGGGACTATGATATTCCCATTCTGTGAGCGAGATACGGATGAAGAGTGTACTATGATTAGGGAAAAAGGTAGTAAGGAAAGAATTTACTATTTCTATAATGTGATCTCCGACAGCAAGAATGAAAAAATAATCGGTATTCGTCCTGGAGAAAGTATTGATCATAGAATAGATTTCTGGCTTGGTCCTTATACTGGCAGTTTTTCCAACTCCAACAAAAAATTGGTTTTATCAATGACAAACCCTTATCCATCAAGGGAAGAAATTTATGCCACTAAAAAATAACATTCATTTAGGTATCATCTTTTGCTTCAATGCTTGCTTATTTATTTTTCCTGCCAAGAACAGCGTCTCAATCGAATCGCAAATGATATGGAAGGAGTTTGGCAAATAGACAGTGTAATGCTATACTATCCAGCAAATGACTTCATAGATACCTTAGTTACTGAAGACCTTGGTGTTTTTGACTTTGAGTTCTGTCCAGCAGCTGACTCCGATGAAGATTGTAAGATGGAGAGAGTTAAGACTGACGGAACCGTGATACCTTTTTTATACAACATAATTTCTGAATCGAAATCAAAAATAACTGTTACTTTGAGCGCCTTTACAAAGGAAAAGTTCGACAACTGGTAGGAGTTTATACCTTTGAGTTTCAAAATAATAAGTCCAATATGCTTCTATTTGAAGCCAATTTTAATGGGAGTCGTTTTAGTATTTATTGTAGTAGATAAGTTGATCTTTTTTGCATACAAATGAAACCAAGGGAGTTAAGATTCCCTTGGTTTCTTTTCTTGATGAACCTTATTCAGGATCACTCTCAAATGTGTCGCAGAAGATGCTAGAAAAATGAATGTTCCACCCTTACTGTTGTGAAAAGGCCCTAAGCAAATCGTCATTGCTTGCTACCAATAATACCTTCCGGTTATTTACATTTATCCATCTGAGCTTTCTCACATCATAAGGGAGAAATAAGCCGGATGTCATCGCAGGGACTTCCTGAAATGAGTCATTTTGTTGGAGAAGCAGATTCCCTATCCCGGCATCATTTCTTTGGGTTTCTATTTCTGCATGGAAGTGATTGCCAGCCATGAGAATATCTAGTTGATTATCAGCATTGAAATCTCCTGTGAGAAAGTCTTGTACTACTGATACCTGGGCCATTCTGGGGAAAGGATTAAAGACAAACTCTCCTCCAGTATTCTCAAAATAACCTGACTGGAAGTTAGTAGCCTCATACTGTAGGGATTGTTCTAGTGGAGATTCTCCATAAATATCGAAGATATTGGCCTTGGCAAACTCATCATAGGTGGAGAATTTCTCAGATAATTCTGGCACTTGTTCAGATGAGCAGGACCTTCCTCTCAGTGGATACAATTCATTCTCACTATAATATCCCAGCACTATATCTCTGGATCCATTCTCATCAAAGTCATCATAAAAGAGCTTAAATGGCTCTTCTGGGGTAGCTTTGTACTTATAGTTAAGTCCCAAGTTTCCTGCGAGAATATCCTGATCCCCATCCTGGTCTATGTCCACTACTTCTATGCTATGCCACCAACCTGTGTGATTGGCGGGAAGTTTATCAGCTTGAGTAATAAACTGTCCTCCTTCATTCGAAAGAATGGTAATATCCATCCATTCTCCTGCAAGAATGAGATCTGGTTTTCCATCATCATCCAGGTCTTTCCATTCTGCATCTGTTACCAAGCCTATGGTTGAAAGCATAGGAGCCAAACTACTAGTAGCATCTTCAAAAGCCCCTTTGCCGTTATTGAGGAGAATGGCACTTTGGGCTGGTTCAGGATAAGCACCCGGAATGATCCTTCCACCAACGAATAAATCCTGGTCTCCATCATTATCTATATCCGCCGCTTTTACACATGAGCCGCTTATAAACAAATCCGGAATGGCGAAATCTGACTTAAAGAACTGGCCATTACCCAGGTTCACATACAACCTGTCTTTATAGTACTTACTTCCTGTCTCAAACTCATACCCTCCGCTTACTACATAGAGGTCCAGGTCATCATCCCCATCAGCGTCAAAGAAGAGTGCATCCATATCTTCTGAAAACATATCTGCCTTTATGGCAGGAACAGTCAAAGGTTCAAAGGCGTGGGTCGCAGTCTGAAGGTAAAGCTGGCCAGGTTTGCCTACGGCTCCTCCCAGGTAGAAGTCTTCCCTCCCATCTCCATTTACATCTCCTACTGCTAAGGCAGGTCCGTTTTGAGAATATTTGTGAGGTAAGAGTACCTGTTTCTGGTAATCATCATAGAGGTTTTCTTCATGTCTGATACCCATGCCCAGCTTAGCTGTGATTTCCTGGAACATACCCTCTTTCTTTCTGGAAGTAGCTAGCGCCTTGTCAGCTTGCTCATAGGTAGCTGTGATCATTTGATCAACTTCCGGCTTCTCTAGTAGCTGTCTTTTCCCATCTGGCCAAAGGATGATCACAGAATCTACTTCTGTGGTTTGGCCCAGCCCAAAGTGAAACACCTGCTCACTACTGGAATATATGCCCCTGACATTGGTCAATTCCTGCATTTGCTGGTCTCCATCTGTGTATAGGTAGGCGCGCGTATTGAAGATGGGTAGGGGAGAGGTAGGCTTAATTCTGAGGTAGTGATTGCTATTAGTGGAAGCTTGATTTTTGAGGATATAAGCCTCCGCATTGATGTTACTTACCACCAAATCCAGGTCTCCATCCAGGTCAAAGTCTGCATAAGCAGCTCCCTGAGAGAAGGCTTCCTGGTTCAGGCCCCAATCCTCACTTACTTTATCAAAATGGAGTCCTCCTTTATTTCTATAGGCATAGTTAGGAAGAGGCACAGAAGGAAGCAGTTTTAAAGCTTCATCCAAGTCCAGTATATCCCAAATGCTCACATCCCCTGCATCTGGGTTCTCCGCCACAAATTTATCTACGACTTTCTGTACGTACTTAGGGAAAGACTTAGCAGCATCAGAGTTACGAATGTCTCTCAGTAGGCCGTTAGTGATATAGACATCCTGCCAACTATCGTTATCCAGGTCTGCCAGTAGCACACTCCAACTCCAGTCTGTATTAGACATACCGCTAAGCTGGCCTACCTCACTAAAAATGGGGAGTTTGCCATCTTTGCTTCCTTGATTGAGGTGGAGGGCATTGAACATATACTGATAATGACCACCCTTATTTACCACATCCCAGAAAGCCTGGGGATCCATCCCACTCATATTGGCTTTTAGGCGGTAGTTGTCTTCCGCTACCATGTCCAGCACCATTAGGTCCATCCATCCATTGTGGTCCAGGTCTGCCGCATCTACCCCCATACTATAGAAGGAAATATGGCGCATGGAAGCATCAATTATATTTGAGAAGGTGCCATCCTGCTGATTTAGGTAGAGTTTGTCAGCTTCAT
>JBCDBC010000435.1:0-5137 GCA_039184535.1 Bacteroidota bacterium
ACTTTGAATTCGTGCTAATCCACTTCGTAGCCTTTGAGGGGAAGGATATCTCTAAACTGCTTGTTCATGCATGGGATGGAAGTATCTGAATCATATAGAATTCGATAGGGAGCATTTCACTTTTTATAGCGGATAAATCAATCCTCAAACAAGGGCAGAATCTCACATAACCAGTCACGCATTCCATAATGTCTTAATTGGACAAATCTTTGTCAGTACTTAATCCTACTTTTGGATAAGCTATCAGATCAAGATGAAGGTCATATGGAAAGAAGTGAATTTTTAAGGATGTCTGCCATTTTGGGGATAGGTATGCCGTTTTTGGGTAGTTGTGGGTCAAGCAAATCTACTCCTATTCTCAAGCCTAATGAGAAAGTCCTCATCATAGGAGCTGGTGCTGCGGGTATGTCCGCAGCCTACCTCCTCAAGAAAAAAGGCGTAGATGTTACCGTCCTGGAAGCCTCTTCCACCTATGGAGGCCGAATAGAATCCCTCAAAGGATTTACAGATTTCACCATCCCGCTAGGAGCAGAATGGCTGCATACGACTGAACCTGTGCTGGAACGCATAGTGGCTGATCCTACAGTTAAGATAGACATCCAAACCACTTCTTATGACTTTGAGGTAGACTACTGCCTGGATGCAGAAAGTGGAGAAAAGATGAAGTGTGGAGATATGGGGCTTTCAGAAAGTGATTTAAGATTTACCAATTCTTCCTGGATAGATTTTTACGAAACCTATATTCTTCCTTCTATCAAGGAAAGCATACAGTATCATCAGGTAGTCAAGACCATAGACTATAGCAAGGATCTAATTAGCATCAAGACAGATAAGGGAGAATTTACTGCTGATAGAGTGATCCTAACGGTTCCCGTAACCATCCTGAAGGAGGGAGATATTTCCTTTGTCCCTGCCTTACCCAAAAAGAAACAAGAAGCCATAGCGGAATTAGACATGTATGAAGGCTTCAAATGCTTCATAGCCTTTAAAGAGCAGTTTTATCCGCCATTTGTAAATGTTCAGGATGAGGGCAAAGGCCCGACAAGAGCTTACTTCGATGCTGCCTACGCTAAAAACAGCAAAGATAATATTCTCGGACTAGTGGCTGTAGGTCCCTATGCACGGCCTTATTTGGACCTGCCAGAATCCGAGCGAATAGCGTTTATTCTCAAGGAACTAGATGATATATTTGACGGGCAGGCCACGCCTAATTACCTCAAGCATACCCTCAAGAACTGGAGTGATGATCCCTTCGCCAAAGGCACCTACTACGCTAAATTTAGCATAGGCACCTACTCGGCAGTAAAAGCCATGTCCCAGCCTGTGGAGGACAAGCTCTTCTTCGCGGGCGACCTGTATACAGACGGCAATGGTTGGTCTATGGTACACGTAGCAGCTGAATCTGCCAGAAAAGCGGTAGAGAGATTGGTGGGGCAGATTTAACTAAATAACAGACCCCTCCTTTTGCTAAGCCAGTTGATTTTTGTCTCAGTCTTTGGGAACGATAAAGACATATATTGGTAACACAGAATACTGTGAGGCATGCTAAGTGTGAGGTAAATCAATGTACCTAAGACATCTTAATGAAGAAAATACTGGTAACCGGCGGATTTGGAAAAATAGGGAAATATTTTGTCCAACGGTACGACCACAAATATGAGATAACCGTTGCGGATGTTTTCACGAATGAAAAAACCTTCACTGACAACGTTCGAATTGAGAAAGCAGATTTGACGGACGCTTCCGTTTGTGCCAAACTGTGTGAGGGAATGGATACCGTCATTCATCTAGCAGCCATAGTAGACCTTTCTGAAGAAGACGAAGTCTTGAATACAAATATCAAGATCACCCAACATGTTTTTCAAGCCGCTGTCCAGGCTGGATGTAGAAGATTGATTTTCGCCAGCAGTGCCCAAACCATAGAAAGCTATCCCACGGATATCCAGATACACGCTAACATGCTTGTAAAGCCCAAAAACCTGTACGGGGTATCCAAATGCTTTGGAGAAGCATTAGCAGCCTACTATGCGTACAATCATGGACTATCGGCCATTTGCTTGCGTATCGGTGCCTATGAATTTCCAGCAGATTTTACGGAAATGAATGTAAGGGACCTAAGCGCCTATTTACACCCGGATGATTGTAACCAGTTATTGGAGGGCTGCATAGAAACTGACAATATCCAGTATGAGGTGCTCAATGCCATTTCAGATAATCGATACAAACGACTGGACATCACTGAGGCAATTGAAAAAGTTGGCTATCAACCGAAAGCAGACGGATTTAACCTGTTTAATCTAAAAAGATAGTATCATTGGGATATCAGTATCCCAATATGGAAACAGAAACACATATACCAGCAGGGTTTAGGTCCGAATTTGTTCATGCAAATGGCGTAAGCTTTCATGTACTCCACAATGGAGCCCCCTACCAAGGCTCGCCCATACAAGATGATCGAAAACCGCTCCTGTGCTTACATGGTTTTCCCGAGTTTTGGATGAGTTGGGAAGGCATCATGAAAGAATTAGGTGAAGAGTACTTCATGCTTGTTCCTGACCAACGTGGCTACAATAAAACGGACGCACCAAAAGGTTCCGAACATTATGTGGCCAAAAACTTAGTGGCAGATGTGATTGCGCTAACAACTCTCTTCTTCGGAAAACGAAAGTTTACCCTTGCTGGACACGATTTTGGGGCCTCCATTGCGTATGCAGCCGTTTTTTCCTTTCCTCAGCTCATTGATAAGTTTATCATTGCCAATGGAGCACATCCTATTTGTCTGCAGGAAGCCTTAATAGATAATCCTCTACAGGCAGAAGCAAGCCAGTATTTCCATACCCTCAGAGAAGAAAAGGCCGGAGAACTGTCCACAGCAAATAATTTTCAGCAATCATTTGAAGGGATGTATCAGCACTCTACTGATTCCTGGCTGACGGAAGAGGTAAAAGACAGGTTCAGAAAAGCCTGGGGCAATGCGGAAAGACTACAGGCCATGATTAACTGGTATAAATCCTCCCCTATTGTGGTTCCAGTCATTGGGCAAGCTTTACCCGAAGCCCCTCTGTATGGTGCTACCAGAGAAAAGTTCCGAGTGTCAGTTCCCCACCTATTGATATGGGGCATGAAGGATACCGCCCTCTTGCCAGATGTCAAAAAATTCCTTCATGAGTTTTGCGATGACTTAACGGTAAAAGAAGTACCAGATGCTGACCACTGGATTCTGCATACACATGCTGAGGTAGTGGCGAGGTATATGAGGGAGTTTATGAGAGAGTAAATGAATCAGGTAAATATGATAGCTTGGTAAAATCATATACCACTAAATAAACCTTGTAAATGAAATTTGTAAAAATAGTTGTCCTCTTCATTGTTGTGCTGAACCCCTTACAAGTAATCAGTCAAACTGAGGAGATATGGAAAGCTCATGACGGATTTAAATCGGTATTTCAAAGCCTGAGATCTGGAGAGTTTTCAGGAACTGTAAATGGAATCTTATTTCTTCAGAAAGAAAATAAGTCCGAGTTAATTCTAGACTTTCAGGGAGGGAAAGCAGAATTGATAATTGAAGAAGATGAGCATGAAGTATATGATGTAAGCACAAAAATTTATAGTGGTTTTACGACAAGTGGAAAAACCGAGATAAAGTATAAAACCTATTCTTCAGCCAATGCGATTTCTGTGGAGGTAGATGGAGAGTGGTTTGAATTCTCTTTGATTGATGGTGCTTGTGATATGGCCATAAATGGTATGGAGTTTCTATACAAGGCTGAAGCAGCTACTGAATACCTGATATTGAGAATTTCTAGGGAATTAGTTCTGAATAACTACAGGTATTTGTATTACACGTTCAAGGGACAAAACTACGAGTCAAAGAAAAAATCAATCCGATTACTACCAGAGTCAACGCTGGTTTTTGCTATTAAGAGGTAATTAAATCTCATTGGCACAAGTTAATTACGTCGACCACAGAAGCTACTGACGATTATTTTTGGTCGAGACATTCGACCTCAGACTTTAGTATGCTAGCCATTTTTAACAAGAAAACATGAGCAATATTGGAATGGTCACCAGGAGGGACATTTCAGACCTAAAATAGGTAGAGGTATTGGCCTTTGCTAGAAACAAAGGGAACAAGCTGCAATACTGATCCCACCTCGATTGATGTATTTCTAAATATAAGCCAACGGAATATGTTAATTTGCTTAGGCTACTAGCAGTTGTTTTCGTTGGAGGTATTCGGCCTCTAGCACAACAAGAATCATAAACCTGTCCTGATGAATCTTCAGTCAGCCAAAGAAATCCTACAAAAGAATTCTATTTTCCATTCAGACGGGATAATCCTACATAAACCTTCAGTCATTGGATATGAAAAAAAGTTTAGGTGGCTCTGGTTTGCTACTCAAATGAATACCTTCATGATCATCACTGATTTTGGTGAGGAAGAAATTACCCCCTCCCTACTCCAACATCATCTGACAGAATCTTTTGATTTTGCACAGAAGAAGTATACAGGATGGCCCAGGGGATTTCAGTCTGGTATAGGGGTTATTTCTATTCTCATCTCCACCCAGATACATGAGGAAGCTAAGGAGTATTGTAGGAAATTAAAATCAGGCAAAAAATGGGCAGGATTCTCCATTCCAGTAGTACATAATTCAGAGACAGGAGAGTTCTTTGAATTTGAGAAGAATCCCATGTGGGGGATCATTTATTATCCGCACTTTAAAAAGCTCATCCATGCCTTTAAGTAGAAGAAGGGAAAATCTACCACTTCCTTTTACCTAAGACATTTCATCTAAACAAACATAGCTTTAATCAAACTGTCCTAGGTAAGTGCCACTTTCTCCATAATGGTCAAGTAATACCCCATTTTTGAGAATCAGCTCACAGCCATGTTCATTCTCCCACTCAGGATAAAAAACCAGCCTCACAAAACGGTTGTTTCTAAGCTCATTTTCCTCAATGACTACATGATGAAGGCTGGCTTTTTCAAAGGCATCTTCTTCATTGTTAATACCAAATTCTCGCAAATTTGCTTGCATTTCACTTTCTCCTTCCAATGGATCAAATCCATAGGAAATATTTTCGCAGCATGCTACACAATGCTTGTACAGCAGTTGTTTCATTAGCGGCTTGG
>JBCDBC010000436.1:0-5132 GCA_039184535.1 Bacteroidota bacterium
CAAAACATACCGTAAACCTGTCTGTAATAGGCTGAGTGAATATCTGAAAAAGGTAGCTCTCCGCATCCCTATCCACCATTATTCCCATATCATCTAATGTCTGTACGTCCCCAATTTTCTTTCTTAACGCTGCTACATGCTGCTTATTGGGTCTGTTCATAACATGCTGGAATTGTACCCCCCGTTTATACAGCTCTCTAACGGTATGGAGAATATCATTTGTACCTAGGGCTATGTGTTGTACACCGGGTCCATTATAGAATGTTAGGAACTTTTCTACCCTACTTTTGTGGGAAGAATTGGTAGCTATAGGCTCAGTAACCGGAAATCGTAGCCGAATTCCCTTTTGGTCCTTTCTGGCCATCAGGGTAGAATGGCTACCAGAGATATCACTATCATCAAAAGGAGATTTGCGGTTAAACCCTAACACTTTCTCATAGAAATCACACCAAAATTCACTTTCTGCCCACCCCACATTACTCATGATATGATCCAGTCCATTAATCCCGATGGATTCAGGATGATAAACTGGAGAATAATCAATATAAGAAGGAAGAAATACTCCTTGATAATCTGTTTTCTCTACAAGAAGATGGACTGTATCTCCATAAGCATGTATTCCTGCTATGGTAGCTTCTCCTGAGGCATCAGCATGTTTTTGGGGAAACATGGAAGGCCTCGCCCCCTTACTTAACGCATGCTGAAAGGCTAAAGAAGCATCCGGCACTTCTAACGCAATGCATTTCACTCCGTCTCCATGCATATGTACATGAGCCGCTATCTCACTGGTAGCTCTTATAGGAGCTGTAAATACCAGTGTGATCTCACCCTGCTTAAGTGCGTAAGAAACAGATTTAGTATTCCCGGTTTCAGGACCAGAATAGGCAAATGGTCGAAACCCAAAGGCTGATTGAAAATAGTGAACGGCCTGCCGCGCGTTGGCGACGTAGAACTCCAGGTAGCCCACCCCAATTATAGGAAACTTGGTATCCATCAGGTTAAAAGTAAAGCGTCAAATCATTTAGGCTTAGATGTATAAATCCCGATTATCCGTATTAGCAAGGTCTATCCAAAAGGAAGCCAGGCTTTCTGCACAGGCTTCTATAAAAATTCTTCCTTTTTCTGCAGTAGATTTTTCAGGGTTCCCTACACCTGTATCCTCCGTAACCTGAGACCATGCTCGCTGGGCAGTAGCCCAACCTTCCTGAAAAGCCTTAAATTTAAATACTTTAGCTGCACCAGAACCAGCCTCTTCCAGTGGGCGCACCCAATCTGGTGTGATGTGCATCATGGCGCTGGTTTCCATCTCTCCTGCGTGATCTCCCGGCTCGTGAAAATATTCCTCTATGGGGGCAGATCTCCACCAGTCTACCGCACTCACAAATACATCCGGATATATGCCTTCCAGCTCTCGGATCATTTGTTTAAAATGATTCCCACCATGCCCATTAAGGATCTGTAGCTTGGGTACCTTCTGAAGATGTAATACCTGCGCTAGGTCTTTGAGAATAGCCAGCTGGGTACTGGGATTCATATTTATACAGAGAGAAATATCCAGCTGGCCTGTATTCACCCCAAAGGGTACTACTGGCAAGACAACCACTTTTACGCCTGCCTCCCAGGTCTTTTCTGCCGCCAATGCTGCCACCGCCTCCACCTGATAATTATCCGTTCCGTAAGGCAAATGATAATTATGCGCCTCCGTGGCCCCCCAGGGCAGGATAGCTAACTGGTAAGAATGGTCTCTTACTTCTTTCCAATTCGTTTCGGCCAATATATATGGCCTAGCCTCACGCTTTTTCATGGTGAAGGATTATGGCGATGTGCGTCTGTAGATTTGGAGGAGTACTTAATATTAGAAACATTTCTGGAGAAATTGAAATGCTTATTCAATAAGTCAGAAATTTTTATCGGATTAACTCAAAGGAGCCATTCTCTCTTTTCCTATACTGGTACTGGCCTGATCTGAATATTTTCCCAGCTTCCATTTTCTTCAAGTTCATGATGTCAGACTTATTCGTATGGATGGAACCTCCAGTAATGCTGGCCAGGGTCAGGTAGTGTGGATGGATATAACGCCCTCTTTTCCGTTTAAAAAATTCGCGGCTGGAAGAAGGATCTCTGATAGGCCTAAACAGGAGAATTTTTACAGGTACTCTCAGCTTGCTGAGAAGCTTAATGTCTCTAATGGAGGTCTCTGCATCAGGAATAAGTATGACTTCCTTATATCCTCTCAGCTTGGAAGTACCTACCAGTAAAGCCTCCAGGTCATTTTCTGGTGCATCTCCTCCCAGACCAGCCTTCTTCACCTTCAGCATGGTAAGTAGCACATCATCTATAGAATCTGGCCTAGCATGATAAATCCCTCCAGTTCTCCCTATCAGCTTTCGGGAATAGTGCTTATTATTCCCGTCATTGAAGAAGACCAGATGCTTGATCCGTTTTTTGGGGAGCTGGTCTCTGAACCATCTCATGGTACTGGCCCCATTCTCATACATACTGGCCGTCCAGTCCATGACCACCAGCATATTATTCCAGTCATGATGTCTGGCGAGTACGTCATAAAAGGTAGAATCAGATAAGGGAGATTCCCCGTAAACTATTTCTGCCAATTCATCCATGTCTGGCTCCTCTGTTCTAAGCTCAGTAATTTTCTGGCTGGGTATGGGTCTTTCCGGTTCTATTGCCCTCATGGGTTCTTCTACCACTGCCACCGGTTCTTCCTCTTCCTCTGGACGGATATGGATCACAAATCCATGGAACATGCTTATGGCTTCCTCTTCTGTCTTACACTGTGTTTGCAGCACAAAACGCCAACGGATATCTCTGCGTGCTAACAGACTGGAATCCAGCTTTGACAGATTCTCCAATCTTTTATTCAGCAACCAATCATAGTCCGTTAGCCATCTGGTGAAGTCTGCAGGGTACTTTGTAAAGACCAGATCTACCCCTCTTACCCATTTAGACTGAGAAACATCGTATTTTTCAGGCTGCTGAAGATCTGCCTTGGCATAAGGCACTTCCAGGTACACACGCTGGGGCGTTGCCTGATAAGGATAAGCAGATACTTCCACTGTTTCTATGTCAGCTACGGGAATGAAGCTCTGAGCTGATACCCAATGACTTGTATAGCCCGAAAGGAAGATCAGAATCATTGAAAACCTTAGCTTCCTGAGGCTTACGGAACAAAGATTCATACACTTATATTGGGTAAGTAAACGCAAATCCAACCTATTCATTAATCAGTACCATACCTAAGTAATTCTCCATTTCCCTGATATACGAGAGAATCCTTTTGCATGGTTAGCTTTCCATTCACAATCACATACTCAAATCCCGAAGCCAATTGATAAGGATCCTCAAAGGAGGCATTCTCTTTTACCTTTTCAGGATCAAATATCACCAAGTCCGCTTTTTTTCCTACTTCCAGGATTCCTCTATTCTCCAGGGATAAGACCTCAGCTGGTAGGGAGGTCATCTTCCTGATCAGCTCTGGTAATTCTACTACTTCCTTTTCCAGGCAGAAATATTCTATCATCCTGGCAAAACTCCCATACCCTCTGGGGTGGCGCATAGTGGGACTCCCATCAGACCCTATCATAACCTGCTTATCTTGCATCAGCCTTGTCTGTAACTCTTCATCCATGATAAAGTAAGCAGCAGAGGCACCTGTAGGAGAAATATCCTCCATGAGTATCTCCTCAAAGGGGCGTTGCTGTTCCTTACTCAGGTCTGCCAAAGTCTTGCCTGCATAGGGCCTTGTCCCAAATAAAGTAGCTTCCGGCCCATTCCTCTTTTTTATTCTATTTCTTAAGTAGGTAAGTAACTCATCTCCTCTACTCCCTTTCACCTGCTCATAATTATTGGGAGGCCTTGCCCACTTAGGAAACACAATCCCGATGGTAGTGAAGCTAGCCGTGTAGGGATATATATCTGCCGTTACTCGCTTCCCTCCTTCTCTTCCCTTCTCCAACCAGGAAAGAATGATTTCTGCCCTTTCCTGGCTCTTTCCATAAACAGATTTTATATGAGAAACATGTACGGGACAAAACTCACCTAACTGTATAAGCTCTTCCAGAGAAGATTGAAGTTGGTCATCATCCTCATTTCTGATATGGCTCGTCATCAGCCTATCAAACTCTCCTGTGGCTTCAGCCAGCATACTCAGCTCTTTCTTTCCTGCATACAAGCCTGGATTATATTCCAGGCCAGTGGATATCCCAAAACATCCAGCGGTCAAGGCATCTCTTAACAATCTCACCATTTCTTCAAGCCCTTCCTCAGACGGGTTTTCCTCAAATCTTATACCTGAAAGTTCTCTAAGGGTATTATGGCCCACAAAAGGCACTATGTTTAGGCCAAGTTTCTCCTTGTCTACCTCCTTCATCCAATCCCTGATATCTTCATAGGGAGGGCTAAATCCATCCTGTCCCAAACAAATGGTAGTTACCCCCATAGATAGGAAGTTGATAAAATCAGGGTGCCTTAGGGGGTCCCCATGTGCATGTGCGTCTATAAAGCCTGGTGCTACTATTTCCCCTTCAAGATTCAGGGTAGCTACTGCTGGTAATTCTCCCACATCTCCAATGAATAGTATGCTGTCTCCACTTAGGAGAATATCCCTCTGGACAGCCGGAGCCCCTGTACCATCCAGGAGATTCCCATTCCTGATTAGCAGGTCTGGCTGAGTATGACTTAGTATATCTTGTAGTTTATGTTTCTCTGACGAGGATTGACACCCCCAAAAGGAGCATACAAGTAAGAAGACAAAAAGTAGGTGCCTACAAGTAGACTTATTAGCGTACATTGCCCAGTCTGATAAGTTTAATGGTAAAGTCCATCACCGGATCTGAGTTCTCTATGATATTCCCAGGTGTAATTTCCGTGGTGTAATGGGGGATAATACCACTATCCTCTGAGAAATAATTATTTTGGACGTAATGAATGAAGTGAATTTTAGGGACCTTCAGAATCATACCTGTCTTGGGTAGCTTATAGGTAAGCATTACCCCTCCACTATGCCCATAATAATTCCCTCCGGTTTCCTCTCCTATGAAGGTAGCTTTATTTTCATTTCTCAAAAGGCTACAAAGAGCCACTCCGCTATTCAGGGTGTTACCCCCAATAAGTAC
>JBCDBC010000437.1:0-5131 GCA_039184535.1 Bacteroidota bacterium
ATGCATTGTGAGTAGGAAGAAAGAGGTATTACTAGTATCAGGCAAGAAATATAAGCCAGGGCAACATTAAGAAATAGAAACTTATTGCGCATTGGGAGCAACGGTATTTGCCTGTTAAAGATAAGGGTTGTTTTTACCGTGTGCATATGTGTCTGTACCGAAATCTTACACACTTAATGCAAGCGCTAATCAGGATTCACAAGACAAGTACTGATTTCAAAATATTTGAGGAAGGTAATTTACTGTCGGGATATTCTGGATGTAGCGTAAAATTTCTTCTATACAGTTCCTCCTTTATTGTTGAAATACAGTTAATAATGAGCTATAAAAAAATATAAATTCCAAAAATCGTACGATGATTTTCCCTAATTCAAATCGCCAACTGTAAATATACCTATTTATCCTGAAAAAGCTAAGAATACCCACAATCTCCTATTCTGAAAATGCCAATTCACGGCGTATTTGAGTCTCGCTCAAAGCGGAAAAATAACTTTCAGAAAAAATTGAAAATTCATGTATCCTTGAGCCTCAGAATTTACGTATGCATATGTACACGACATAGCTAACAAGAACATGGAATTTGCTGACTCTATTCAATCTGCCTACGTAAACTTTGTACTGGAAAATGGAAAGAGACCTCCTTCTGTTGCCACATTCACCTCTCAGAATGACATGACAGAAAAGTCTTTCTATGAAAAATATGCTTCCTTTTCTGCCCTTGAGAATGATATAGTATTTTTCATTTTTGAGAAGACTGCTGATATCCTCAAAACGGATGAAGTATTCACTACTTACTCCTTCAGAGAGAAAGTACTGGCTGTCTACTTCACATGGATACAGACCCTGGGAGCTTACAGAAGCTTTATGACCTTCCTGAAAAGTCAGAGTATGTTTGGCTGCCTTGACCAAGGGTCCCTAAGCAAAACTCAATCAGCTTTTACTTCTTTTATGGGTTCTTTAGTCCAGGAAGGTTTAGAAACTGGAGAAGTGGCAGACAGACTGTTTGTTACCAGCTGGTATAAAAATGGTTTCTGGTCCCTTAACAGCTTTTTACTTCACTACTGGCTGAATGATTCCAGCGCCAACTTTGAAAAAACTGACGCTGCCATTGAGAAATCTGTCAACTTTAAGCTGGATCTTATTGAACCAAATGCCCTGGATTCTGGTTTTGACTGGGTGAAGTTTTTACTAAGGGGATAGGTTTATATGAAACAACAGGACAGAATTCCAACTTCCAAGATCCAACGTGCTTCCAGGTTTGTAAAAACCGGTATGAAGGTAGGCGGTAATTACCTAAAACATTACTCAAAAAAGCTCATCCAACAAGAGGTAAATGAGGATGAGTTAAACAAGGACAATGCGGAAGCTATCTATGATACCCTGAGTGAACTCAAAGGGAGTGCCCTCAAGGTAGCGCAAATGCTTAGTATGGATAAGGGAGTTCTCCCTGAGGCATTCTCTACAAAATTTGCCCAGGCCCAGCATAAGGCCCCTCCCCTATCCGGGCCCCTCATCGTAAAGATATTCAACCAGTATTTTGGCATGAGCCCTCTAAAGCTATATGATAGGTTTGAGATGCAAGCAGCCCATGCAGCTAGTATTGGGCAGGTCCACCAAGCCGAAAAAGATGGTAAAAAATTGGCCGTAAAGGTCCAATACCCAGGCGTAGCTGATAGTGTGGTTTCTGACCTGAATATGGTTAAGCCCTTTGCCAAGCAGATGTTTGGATGGAAGGAGAAAGACCTGGGCGTATATTTTGATGAGGTTCAGGATATGCTTCTGGAGGAAACGGATTATGAGTTGGAACTGGAAAGGTCCGCTTATCTTTCCAAAGCCTGTAGCCACTTACCCAACTTATTTTTCGCGACCTACTATCCGGATTACTCCAGCAAGAAAGTGATCTCTATGGACTGGCTGGAAGGAATGCATATGGATCAGTTCCTGGCAGGTAATCCCTCTCAGGAAGTCCGTAATAGAGCTGGTCAGGCACTATGGGATTTCTACAACTTCCAGGTACATGAGCTTAAAACCATGCATGCGGATGCGCACCCGGGAAACTTTCTATTCAGAGAAGATGGCAGTGTAGGAATTTTGGACTTCGGTTGTGTAAAGCAGCTCCCAGAGGATTTTTATCAGAACTATTTCAAGCTACTTCAGCCGGGAGTTATGGATGATGAGGAAGCCTTTAGAGATATCTGTCTAAAGACTAGTATCATTTATGATTTTGACACGCCTGAGGAAGAGAAGGTTTTCATGGGAATGTTCAGAGATGCACTGGAAATAGTGTGCAAACCTTTCTACGGAGAATCCTTCGATTTTGGGGATGAGACCTATTTCAACAGCATTTATGACTATGGTGAGCAGGTACGTCAAAGCCCCATCATCAGAAAGACCAAAGCACCCAGAGGCGCTAAGGATGGCATTTATATGAACAGAGCTTACTTCGGGCTATACTCTATTCTCAATGCGCTAAAGGCAAAAGTACAAACGCAGTCTTATATGCCCGTACTCTGAGGAGTGGCATCTTCACGCTTACTTCCCTGATACAAAGTGTACTGGTGAAACTTACAGTTCAGAGAGCCATTGATGAGTTCCATCCTTTTGTCTGCCTTTAGGCCTATTTTCTTGAGGGCATCTTTATTGGAAGAGAGAATCCAGGCCGTGTAGCCAGAAAACTCCTGCTTTAGCCTGTCTCCTATCATTTGGTACAACTCAAAAATATCTTCAGGTTTCAATCTCTCTCCATATGGAGGATTAGTGATCATCAAACCAGGATTTCCTGGTGCCTTTAATCGGGAAAAGTTTTTATGTCTTAGCCGAATTCTCCCTGAAAGGCCGGCTCTCACACTGTTCTCTCGACTAATAGACACCGCTTTTGTATCTATATCGCCACCCAGAATTTCTCCAGCTATGTCGCCCTTCTCTTGATCTTTGGCTTGCTGCTTGAATTCTCTCCAAAGCTCCTCCTCATAGTCGTGCCAATTCATGAAGGTAAATTTCTTCCTTAGTGTACCTGGTGCTATTTGATAAGCCTTCAATGTCGCTTCTATGAGTAGGGTTCCTGATCCACACATGGGATCTACAAAGTGGCTTTCCCCCTTCCAGCCAGAAAATCCTATCATACCTGCCGCCAACACTTCATTCAAAGGAGCCGCATTTTTAGATAGTCGGTAGCCTCTTCTATGCAGAGATTCTCCAGAACTGTCCAGACTGATGGTAACCGTGTCTTCAGCTATGTGAAGATTGACCTTGATGTCGGGATTTTGGGTATCTATGGAAGGGCGTTTCCTTCTTTTCTCTCTGTACTGATCTACAATGGCATCTTTTACCTTCAGGCCAGCATAATGGCTATGAGTGAATATGCGCGAGTTAGCCGTACTATCTATCGCAAAGGTCTGCTTCAGGTTTATGAGCTTATCCCATGCTACTTCTTTGGCTCCTTCATAAAGCTCAACGGGATTCTCTGCTTTGTAGGTGTGTAGGGGAACAAGCACACGAAGTCCTGTCCTCAAATACAGATTGGCTTTATACACCAGCTCCTTACTACCCGTACACTGAACTTGACGCTTTCCAATGGTAATATTTTCTGCTCCCAGCTCTTCCAGTTCTTTGGCTAACAATGGCTCCAGGTACTGGAAAGTCTTGATGACTAAGGGAAACTTATCGTAAGAAATGTCTGGCATAAGATTCTAGCTTTGCAGAGGCAAAGGTAGGAAGAGAATATGTGAATAAGGAAAATTGTCCTACTGGAGAGAGCTTCCAAGCTGTCTAAGCTGCTCTTGCGTAAACATAACCCCAATACTTCCCGCCTTTTTCCTAAATACTTCTACCTCATCTGGGCTTACAAAGGAAGCCTGATTATTCCAGCTATTTCTGATGAAGGAGAGGACGGCTGCCACTTTCTCATTTGTGAACTCGGAATTCTGACCTATGCCCGGCATTTGTTTCTGTATCATGGGCGGTTGGTAGGTTACTCCATTTACCTCTACAGGACCCCTCATCCCATTTAACACGATGAGCCCCAAAACTTCTGGAGAGCCAGTTGCCCACTCAGATTTATTTAAGGGTGGTGCCAGGGGTTCCCTGCCATTGCCATTCATCTGATGGCATCCACTGCAATGGATGGTGTATAGTCTCTTGCCTGTATCCCACAATTTTTGCTGTTCTGGACTAAAGTTCTGCTGACTACCCTTACTTTCTTCCTGCGCTAGTAATGCTTCAGTGAGTTTTTTCTTGAGAATAGAATCCCTAAACTGAGTATTCTCCATGGATAAAAGAAGCTCCTGTTCCCTTCCTGAAATAGCATGCAGCCAAATATCCTTTAGGAGAGGGTCCATGTCTGGCTTAGCTATCTGAGCTAGCAGTTTCTCCGTAGGCTCATTCTCAAGGCTATAGGCCAAAAACTGTAACAGCTGAAACTGGACTCTTCTGGAAGGGTGGTCAGAAAAACTTATCCTTGCCCAATTTCTCAGTCTTCTATTATCCTCAAATATCTCTGCTATTCTTAGTGCCTGAATAATCAGCCTTTCATCAGCATCTCTTTTGATAGAAACAAGATCTCCTTCAGAAATCTGTCCTATTCCTTCCAGTACCCATAGGGCATGTATTTGGCCCAGGATATTCTGACTAGCCAAAACCCTTCTCATTTCACTCGCTATTCCAAATGTACTTCTCTCTATGAGTAGTCTTTGAGCTGTTTCCCTATGCCAGGCATTAGGGTGAGATAAGGCAGCAGTCAATTCTGCTAAAGAAGCAGTAGAGAGGTCGGGTATAGGACTCAACTCATTCTCTTCATACCTAATTCTGTAAATTCGCCCCTTATCTACATGCTGATTTAGTTTCCGGTCTACCACTTGCTTATAAAGAAAACCAGTCATATAGGTCTTATGCTGGACTATCCCTCTGTAGAAATCCACCATATACATACTCCCGTCGGGAGCATGTGCAAAATTCACTGGCCTAAAACGCTCATCAGTGGAGCTCAAAAATTCTTGCCCATAATAAGCACCAATTGCCTTTAGTCTTCCGTTTTCCTCCAGCAAAATATTTTGCTTCACAAGATTAGCTGAGGGTTCTGCCACAAACACATTTCCATAATACTCTTCAGGAAAGTTGGTTCCTATATATACAA
>JBCDBC010000438.1:0-5113 GCA_039184535.1 Bacteroidota bacterium
AGAAAATAGTCAGCCAGTTCATTAGTACCACTAACTGGTTCCTGAATCCATATAAAGAAAAGAGATGAACAACTAACCACATGGAGGAAGCGATAAATCCCTTTATCTTGATTTTCCCTAATTCAACCACAGCTTTCCTCCGGCCAATAGTGGCCATACTACCTTTATCGAAATAGGTAAAAGCAGCTAAGGGCTGACCTTTAGCTCTTCGGATAAAATTTTTTGCTAAATGTTTTCCCTGTTGAATTGCAGGTTGTGCTACCTGAGGATGACCTTTAGGATAATTATCAGTTTCCATGTAAGCTAGGTCTCCAATAGCATATAGGTTCTCACATCCTACCACTCTATTTTGTCTATCAACTTGAATTCTGTTCCCTCGGACAAGGTTCTCTTCCGGAATACCAGGAAAGATACTTCCTTTAATACCTGCTGCCCAGATTAGTTTTTTAGTCTCTAGAGTACTATTATCTGATAACAAGGCTTTTTCACCATCATAATCATTAACTCGTGTGTTGAGCTTTACCTTTACTCCTAGTCCTTCTAAATATTTGAGCGTATGTTGAGAAGAAAATTCTGACATGCCAGAAAGTAGTCGGTCTCCACCTTCTACAAGATGTATGTCCATTTCTGACATTTCCAGTTCAGGATAATCCTTCTTAAAAACACTCTTTTTCATCTCAGCCAGGGCTCCAGCAAGTTCTACCCCCGTGGCCCCTCCTCCTACGATGACGATATCCAGAAGGGGCTGTCTACCCTCATAGGAAGCTATGGCCACGGCATGCTCTATATCTTCCAGTATGGTATTTCTCATATGGATAGCCTCAGATACTGACTTCATGGGAATTCCAAACTGTTCGATATTCTTATTGCCAAAAAAGTTGGAAGTTGCACCCATAGCCAGGACCAAGTGATCATATGGCAAGGTTCCCAGAGAGGTGTTAAGGACTTTTTTAGATTTGTCTACTGATTCTACTGTACCTATTCTGAGATGTACATCATCATTTTTGCGAAAAACTCGTCTTAATGGGAAAATAATAGAGCTAGGCTCTAGCACGGCCATGGCAACTTGATAAAACAGAGGTTGAAATTGATGGTAGTTATTTTTATCAATTAAAATTACCTGGTAAGCTGATTTTCTCAGCTTTTTAGCTATTTCTAATCCTCCAAATCCTGCTCCTACAATGACAAGTCTTTCCTTATCTGAAGGAGGGATACTTAATGTATTATCGTTATTCATAGGTTGATTTCTATAGACATAAAAGTGGCTACTAACTGGTCAAAAGCGTACTCATTATTGACTTTAGAAAATAAGTCATTTAGTGGATACAAATGAAGTTAGGAGACCACTGATCCTAGTATGGCCAAGTATTTCACCCTCAAAAGCGATACTTGTTTCCATATTAGACCTAATGAGTCCAATACTAGCTAAATTACCCTCTCCCGAAATACCTGGTGGTTCTTCTACACCTTACAGACCTCCCATATTGGGGAACCATCCCCCATGCGTACCTATAGGCACATAGGTCCCTGGTATCCATATACTTGCCTGGGGTTCACCAGAAAAGTCCTGCCCATTTAGAATAACCAATCTTGACTGATCTTTATCAGGCTGATACACATAGCCTACTAACCAGCCGTCATCTTCTTCTGTAGCGCCCGGTTTAGGAATAAAAGTAAATTCTCCTGCATTGCCCCCCCCAAAGTCCTGATGTTCAGTCTTACCTGTTAGGTGATCTACTTTGACGGAACCATGAAACATAGGTTCTAAACTGGCTATGGCTCCATATCCATACCTATAAGCTCTCCCTTCTACCAAAGGATTTACTTTCGGAAAATCCAAGGGCTGATCTACTATTCTCTCTTCTCTCCCTCTAGCAGTATTTCCGTTCAAGGAAAATGTCCACCGATCTATGGTAGGAATAGTATCTCCAAGCGGTCCATACAAATCTTTTTGGGCTGCTCGCTCATATCTACTCACATCTACAATCACCTCTCCCTCAACTGTTTCATACGCATTCATCGGGTGATAAACATAACATGGATCCACTTCAAACCACTTTACGTCTGCTGTAGTCCCATCCTTAGGAAGAATGCCTACCCTTCCAGGTTTTTCCCCACTCCAGGTAATAGGTAGGGTGGTGAGCTCTGCTAACTTAGGATCAAACACTACATTGAGATCAAAGATGATCACGTAGTGCTTGGTAATGGACATATCATGAATTTGAGTAGCACCTGTTAAGGGTACTTTTACCTGATTAAGTAGTTCTCCTTCTGGACTTAACCTCACATAAAGCGCCTGTCCTCCCAGGGCCATATTGTATACTACAGCATGCACGTCTCCATCTTCAGGATCAATTTTATGGTGACCAGTATACCCAAACTCTAAGGCTCCATTGAGGGTGCTTCTGGTAACTGTTTCTAAATAGGGATCTAATTCTACCAGGTTAGGACCTGCCTCAATACTGGCATACAGTTTACCTGCAAAAAGGACCACATTGGTATTAGGAGAAGCATCTATATTATGAGAAATAGGACCTCCGGGATCAGCTACATCCAGGACCTTGGGGGCATCCCCTGTTTTCACTACCCTGTTTCTATACCATAAGGCTTCCCCTTCTCGCATCCTAACTCCATGCACCATACCATGCCCGCTAAAGTAGTGGTGGTGTGGATGAACATGGTCTACATGATTAGGCCCATTCCTCACATAAAGTCCATTTAGAATAGGAGGAATTTCCCCATCCACCCTAAGCTTGAGATGTGTGAATTCTTGCTTAATAGGAGAAAGTGGAATCTTATTATAATGGCTATTGTCATTGAAAACTCTTTCTTGGGTGTTCATGGAGGTTATTATTGAAAGTGTTGAGTACCTAGTTTATTTTTGTCAAGACCAAACATATCCCTTCCTATCTCACCTAATTCTTCCTCTATTTTTACCCTGACCAAGCTTCTCATTTGTTCTGTATCCTCTCCTATTGCTGCTCGGATGGGAGCAAAATATTCTCATGTAATTTCAATTAGCCTTCTGGCAGTACCCTCTACTGGCATGCCATCGATCTGCATTCGTTTAAAACCTTCAGAAAAACGTTTGATACCTTTTCTATACAGCCCTTCCTGCTCAGGGGTCATGTCAGCGATTAGTTTATCTACCCTAGAAATGGTCTTGGCAGGCATAGTAGTCAATATATTACTAGGTGCTACTATCGTAAAATCCACTTCAAATGAACGTAACTCAGTCCGGAAAACATCTGAAAAGGCTTCCATCATAGCTTTGGTAGCATGGCTTGTGCTATTATATAGAACGGCAAGAACACCTGACAAAGAACCTATTTGTAGGAGGCACCCCTTTGCTTGTCGCAACATGGGTACAAAGGCATTGGTCGCTCTCAAGCTCCCGAGAATATTTACCTCAAAATCATAGGCTATTTCTTCCGTTGGAAAAATTTCTATGGGACCTGGTGTGAAGTTACAAGCCTTGTTGACCAGTATATCAATCCCTGCCCCGTTTACAGTTTGTTTTATAAAAGCAGCCCCCTTATCTACCTGCCCCCGCTTGGTTACATCACAAATGAAGTAATAGAGGTTAGGACTATCCATTTGTGCTTGAAGCTTATTAAGCTCGGCTTCATTCAAGGCAGTACCAAATACTTGATACCCTTTATTAGCAAACACAATGGCTGCCTGGGCACCAAGCCCTTTGCCAGCTCCGGTAATAGCTACCCGTTTCATAACTGATAATGAATAACTCCCGTCCAAGTTCAGGCTGGGGATGACCATATCTACGTCCTCCTCAGGCTGTCTGCTCAGAAATATTTCTTATTACTTATATTCTCTTCTCTTCTTTTAATCAGTTGAATCTGAGGCATGATAAGAACCTTAACACAATTGTGACTTATGTGCGCAGTGGAAAGGATATACCTTCCTATTATGGGTAAAACTCAATGCCCTGTCTTACAGTGAATGGACACATACACTGTGTTTCCAACAAAGAATGAAGGAATTTTTTTGCCCAGGCCGTATGATAGTCGTTTAAGGGAAAATCCACCTTCAAATACCCCTTCCTTGAGAGTGAAGGGTATGCTTATCTCTTTGGTGGTTTCAAGTATAGTGAGCCTTCCAGTAGCGAGATACTGCCCATTTTCATGATTTACAGAGATAGAAGTAAATGTAATAGCAGGAAATTCTTTGATATAGAAAAAGTCTTCCCCACCTAAGTGTTCATCTCTGTTATCATTCTTTGTATCAATGGTTGACGTATTGACACTGACGTTAAATGAGCTATTTTCTACCTCATCTTCATCAAATAGTATGCTCCCACCTAATCCTGAAAAGGTTCCTTTTACTGTAAGAAATCCAAGTTTTTTGAGGCTAAATGAAATGGCTGAGTTAACCACATCAATTTTCAGACGTTCTGGTGCCATTAGTTAGGTAATGTCTACAATACAACTCGAAAGTTATAGGGTATAAAGTCCAATCTAATTGAACTAATTCAAGAAATACGAGAAAGTTAATAATCTGAGATGGAAGGTATTTAGGAATAGGTAAGGAATTCTGCTACGCTTATACATTTGGTATAACCCTGGTTCTAATTTCTGTATTCTCTCTGACCCAAGCCAGTTTGGGCCTTGAAGAAGATGATGAGGTGATGGGGATATTCACATACTAAGTCTATACCTATGTACTGTAGGCCAGTAGGTAAGAAGTCTTTCTACCCTACAATCAAGGTCGAATCTAGTTTACAATAAGTTTTATCTCTTCTTTTAGGTACCAAGAATGTATGTAAGCTGGGTAATATCTTATAGGAGCTAGTCTATTGTTAATTCAGACTCTATATTAACCCACATAACTTTCCATTCTTTATCCTGATAATCACCAATTGTGAAGAAGAGATACTTGCTGTCTGGTGTTGCAAAGGGGTTTCCCTGGCCTAGGCTATTTATGTTACCATTTAACTTCTTGGTTTTTGTCCAATTACCCTGTCTATCCTTAAAGCTTATGTGTAAATCAAGTTGGTCTCCTATGGACGCAAAAATCAGATAGCCTTCATCTGGAGAAACATAGGGGGTACATTTTCCAGTATTTGAGTTGAAAGAAATTTGAATTTTTTCTGCGG
>JBCDBC010000439.1:0-5112 GCA_039184535.1 Bacteroidota bacterium
CAAGCACATCCGTTATGTCCCGTTTGAGTGGACCAACATTTCCAATAACAAAAGTGATGGGATTATTTATTTCATGCGCCACACCAGCCGTTAATTGACCCAGGGAAGCCATTTTCTCAGATTCCACCAGTTTAGTCTGTGCAGACTTTAGCCTTACCAGGGCTTTTTCCAGGGCATGAGTCTTTTGAGATAATTCTTCCGTCCTATCCTGAACCATGTTTTCCAGGCGGGTCTTGTTCTGTTCCAAATTCCGGATCCGCAGACGGATATATCCTACTATTCCCAGGACGATCAGTCCTATGATTATCAGGTAGAAGTAAATGGTTTCATAAAAAGGGGGGTGTATGATCACTTCTACTGCCAAGCCTTCCTCATTCCATATCCCGTCATTATTGGCAGCCTTTACCCTGAAAATGTATTTACCCGGATCCAGATACGTAAAGGTAGCATTACGCTTGTGCTGAATATAATTCCAATCCTGGTCTGCATTTTCCAGCATGTAGGCGTACTCATTCTCCTCACTCTGAATGTAGTTTAGGGCAGCAAACTCGAAATAAAGAACATTTTGGGAGGAATTTAGCTCTATTCTCTTAGTTTCAATGATACTCTGTTTCAAAGGGCTTTCTCCCTCTGGCTCAACTGGTACCGGTTCGAAAAACAGCTGAAAATCTGTGAGAACTACCGGAGGGGGAATATCATTCTCCTGTAAATAATCCAGGTGAAAATACACTAGTCCTTCACTGGAGCCGAAAAACAGGAAACCCAATTGATTTTTGTAGGCAGCCCCTATATTAAAGGTATTACTGATCAGTCCATTCTCCTTCTGGTTATACACGATAAAGCTGGGTGAATCCATGTTCTCAATGAGTTTCACCCTACAAAGGCCTGCATTGGTACTCATCCAAAGGTTTCCTTCCTCATCCCCTAAAATGGCATATATCACATCATCAGGCATACCATCAGCCGTGGTGAAGGTACTCCATTTTTCCCGCTCTGGATCTATTCGAGATACGCCTCCACCGTCCGTCCCTATCCACAGATAGCCATTGGGGTCTTCATAAAGGGAGTATATACTGCTGCTTCTCAGAGGATTACTTCCCTCCTCATCTGGCAGGTATCTACGGAAAGCATTGTTCTCAGGGAGAAACTCATTCAGCCCATTGGCTGTACCTACCCAGTATACACCTTTAGCATCCTGGAAGATACACTGAATAGTATTATCACTAAGGGTTAAATCATCACCATAGTCTGATTCGTATACCCAAACTGTATCTGCCTCGAAGTCCATGACGGCTAGTCCATCTGAAGTACCTACCCAAACTCGTTTTTCCTTATCTTCAAACAGGCAGAGGATCTCATCTCCCGGTAACTCCATTTCAGGGGCTAACTCATCTAGAGCCTGGAACTTGTATTGCTCATTCCCCAAGGCTTCTTCACTGAGGTAAAACAACCCAAACTGACTGGTTCCCACCCATAGGTTCCCCTTACTATCCAGTAGGGTAGCATATACAGAGGGATCTATATAGTCTACTTCTTCTGTTCCCATAGGCGTCCATGAGAAGATTTCTCCCGTCTTCTTATTTCTTCTGATGAGTCCGTGGTCATTCCCTATCCACTGTCCTCCAAAATTATCTTCTACCGCAGAGAAGACATCATCACTGGGTAAGCCATCTGGACTGATAATGCCCGGTAAGACCGTATTAAACTGTATCCTGGTAAGGTCCATAGCATTCAGGCCATCATAGGTCCCTACCCACACCATACCAGAAGGGTCTAACTCTATGGAAAGAATATCATCACTACTTAAGGTATTCTTATCTGTTCTATCACGCCTGTATTCTGTGATTCTCCCATTCTCTTCTCTGTAATTTATGAGCCCTCCTCCGAAGGTACCTATCCAGACGTTTCCTTTCTTGTCTCCCTTAATGATCTGAATTTCAGATTGAGTTTATTTATTTGACACAATGTCCAACGGAAGCCATCTAACTTTACCTTCCTTCTCCCCCATTCTTTTCTGATAGTAAGGCATGGCCAAAATCCCGAGCCCTTTCCTTGTCCCTATATATAGCAGTCCAGAGGGGCTTTCATAAAAACTTTGGATCTGGTCATCAGGTAAGCCTGTTCCTAGTTCTAAAGACTGATAGAAAGAGGATAGATTATTAGAAACAGGGTTCCAGCGAAATAGGCCTGCATCAGTCCCTATCCAGATGTGATTGGCTTTATCTTCATGAAGAGAATTGATAACCAGGGCCCCATTTTTTACTGAGGCCAGGGGAAGGTTCACTCTTTGGAAGCCTTTGTCTTCTTCCCAGTAACATAGCCCTTCTTTAGTTCCCAACCAGATTTTCCCCTTCTGATCCTCCAGAATACTCAGAATAGTATTATCAGGTAGGCTGTTATCATTACCATCTTCCCGCTTAAAGTGGGTAAATTTCTCTAGTTCTGGATGGTAGATATTTATTCCTCTCCCTTCTGTCCCTACCCAAATTTTTCCCCTACTATCCTGTAAAAGGGAACGAATAAAATTTCCGGAGAGGGAATCTGCAGAAGAAGGGTCAGCATAGAAAATTTTGAAGCCGTGCCCATCATATCGGTTCAGCCCTCTGGTAGTTCCAAACCACATGAACCCTTTCTGATCTCTGAGTATGCTGGTAATAAAGTTTTCACTCAACCCATCCTCTGTGGAAAGAAACTTTAGGTTGGCACTTTCATCCTGGGCAAACAAATCTCCCTGACGGCTGGTAATCAGCAGTAAACAAATCAGAAAAAGCCTCAGGACAGTATCTTTCATAAAATTCCTAATTCACCTTATAGCCAAAACGAGTAAACTCCTGGGACATTTTAAGGCCCCTATTCTCGAGTTCCCGAACGTTATATTCATACCTAAGGGTATCATCCTCCATCAAGATAAAGTTGATACAAGCTCCCTTCTTGGCCAATCCTCCCCTTTCTGCTACTATAAGGACAGACTGATCTTTCAACTGCTGCACGAGAGAGCGTAATTCTCTACTTCTTGAGGAAGCCAGGTACAAAATATGGACTCTTTTTATATCATCAGGCGAATCAATAGGGATTACAGAAATAGGTCTGCCTCCTCCAGCTTTTTTAATGGAGGACATCAGACTTAGTTCAGAAAGGATGGGAGAATTTCCATACACACCTATGTAGAGGGTGTCATCTATGGCTTCACTTGGCCAGCTTACATAGAGAGAGAATTTGTATATCAAGAGAGACTGAGACTTATAATTCACTCTCTGTGAATAGCTTAAAGAAGAATACCCCAGTATAAAGATGAGCAATAGCCACACTCTCCCCTGCCTGGGAATAGACACAAGAAGCCTTTCCCTCAACATAGCATAGAGGGAGTACCTGCCAGTCCTTCTTTGGCAGATAAGGTTGCTATTACTTGTCTTCTCTCTCATCAGAAAAGTTCAGCGCGTAGCTGATCTTGAACACGAATTCTCTTGACGGGCCAGGAACAGGTGGTTCCAGCCCAAAATATGGTTGATAAAACTTATACTCCGTGTTTAAAATATTATTCAGTCCAACTCCTACATTCAGGTTGTCTAACAGTACATCTCTTGCATATAAGAAAGCATTCACCATTACCTGGGGTTCTATTTCTACAAGCTGTCCTGTAACGTCAAAAGGGCTATTCTGGACTACATCATACCCAAATCTCTTCCCATAGTAGCTGGAGGTAATAGTTAGGGTAGATGAATTACTTAGATTAAGCCCTAAGCTCATATTCGCCCGATGCTGGGCAAATCCTAAAAGCTGTTCGGTAGATACCTGTTGCCGCTCACTTTCAACTAAAGAAAAAGTTCTTACCTGATAAGGCTCAGGAATAGCTCTCCCATCAGCAGAATAGAATGCGTAATTCAGATTGAAGTAGCCCCATTTATCTTTGACCTTAAATTCCGCTTCCCCCCCAAAGGTCCCCGCTTCTTCTTCGTTTGTATAGCCAAAAATGAAGCTATCCTCTCCAAAAAGGTCCGTAAGCTCCTGAGGTTGGAACCCTCTGTATACAATGGGATCAACAGTCAGGATATTAAATCCATTCACTGTGAAAATGGTATTATCATTGAATTGATAGCCAAATTCTGCTTCAAAGGCTAAGGTATATTCCGGTTCTAGGTCCCTGGCATTGATCAGAGTGATAGAGGTGCTGTCAGGATTAACCCTGAAACCACCCGTAAAATTCTGAGCAATGTTGCCTACTGTGGGGGCCCTATAAGCCCCGCTGGTCAGCAGCTTGAAGTGAAACTTATTGAAGGATTTGGTAAATGCTACCCTGGGAGCTACAGCCGCACTAAAGGAGGTATTAAAATCAAATCTAATCCCTGAGGTGATGTTCACAAAGGGCGTTCTGAAAATACCCTGGGCAAAAGCAAAAATATTGGTGTAGCGCTCGTTAGTTACACCAGCACTTAAAGGGAAGGGTGTTAACAAGCCTTCTGCCCTGGCAAAGTCTACAAAAGCTCCTACCCCACCGAGTAAGTTCACCCTATGATTGACATCATAATCTGCCGTAATGGTCAGTTTATTTCTAGACAGTTGATTGTCTCTATCATTCCCTATGAGGGAGTCTGGTACATTGAGCCCGGTAAACTGAGGAAACTGAAAAGTATTGGTGTACTGAGGAGTAATGCTTAAGCTCTCTGAAGGCCTGAACGTATACTTTACTTCAGTGAATCCAGACCTAAGACCAAATTGCTCAGGTCTTATATCATTTTCGTCCAGTAATGAGATATTTTGATACTTATAAAGGTCTATGGTAGAACGTACTGTCAAGTCCTTCCACCGAACAAATAAATTGGTAAAGGAAGGGTTTAGATCGGACTCATCAGAAAGAGAAACACTTTTTCCTATTCCCAGAGAGTCTATCAAATCATCTCTGTATTGGCCAAAATGGGGTCTATCACTTCGCTGCCCATCACCTGAATAGGTCGTGAAGTTGATGGTGAAATCTTTCCAGGTTTTCCCAGCATAGAAGTAGCGGTTAAACCTTCCTCGGGTATTCCGCATGTTTCCGTATATCCACTCTGCTTTTAACCCGCTAAATTCCGCTCCGCTAAGGGTGATAATGTTAATCACTGCGTACTCAGCAAA
>JBCDBC010000440.1:0-5101 GCA_039184535.1 Bacteroidota bacterium
CCCCAAAGCTAACTGAATAAAAGATTTTCTTTCTCTTATAAACCTTATCCGCGGGCATTTAATTATTTTTAGAATTACAGAAAGAGATTATAAAATATCTGATCACTATGGAGACTACTATACAGCACACCAAACTCATTTCCGGAGAGGATTACATTCAAAGTCTGAGGGATAGAAAGTTGCGGATATTCTTATTCGGAGAAATGGTAGAAGAACCAGTAGATCATCCCTTGATCAGGCCCTCCATCAATGCCGTAGCCAAGACCTATGACCTGGCCCTCAGCGCGCCTGAGCTAGCCTCTGTAATTTCTCCTTTTACGGGAGAAAGGATTAGCCGTTTCCTGCATGTGTGTACCAGCGTAGAAGACCTCGCCAACCAGAATAAGATGCAGCGTAAGCTGGGCCAGCTTACTGGAACCTGCTTTCAGCGCTGTGTAGGTATGGACGCTTTCAACTCTCTTTACTCTACTACCTATGAAATAGATGAACAGTATGGCACCCAATATCATGACCGCCTAAAAGACTTCATCAAAATGACGCACACCTATAATTACGTCATTGGAGGAGCTATGACAGATGTGAAAGGAGACAGAAGTTTGGCCCCTCATCAGCAGGAGGACCCGGATATGTTTGTGAGAATCACCAAAAGAACGGATGAGGGCATTTATGTGAGCGGGGCAAAAGCCCACCAAACAGGCTGTATCAATTCTCACTGGATGATCATCATGCCTACTATGCGGCTAACGGAGAATGACAAAACCTATGCAGTAATAGGCGCTATCCCAGTAGATGCAGAAGGGATAACTTACATCTATGGCAGACAGTCCTGTGATAGCCGAAGCATGGAAGAAGGAGACATAGACGTAGGGAATGCTCAGTTTGGCGGACAGGAAGCCATGGTCATTCTGGAAGATGTCTTTATCCCATGGAAGTATGTATTCATGGATGGAGAATACGACTTTGCCTCCATGCTGGTGGAAAGATTTACGGCCTATCACAGGCGTTCCTACGTGTGTAAAACAGGTTTAGGAGATGTCCTCATAGGAGCTGCTGCTACGGTAGCGGAATATAATGGGGTAGAAAAAGCCTCTCACATACGAGATAAACTGGTAGAGATGACTCACCTTAATGAGACCATTTTCGGGACGGGCATAGCTGCTTCCCTGCAAGGATATGCAACTTCTTCCGGTGCCTACATCTGTGATGATATGCTGGCCAACGTCTGTAAGCATCACGTAACCAAGATGCCCTATGAAATAGGCAGACTGGCGCAAGATTTGGCAGGTGGGTTAGTTACTACCCTACCCTCGGAGCAGGAATTCAGAAGCCCGGAAACAGGCCCCTTACTTGAGAAATACCTTAGAGGAAAATCTGGTATCAAGACAGAAGATAGAATGCGTATCCTCCGCCTCATAGAGAATATGACCATGGGAAGAAATGCCGTGGGCTATCTGACGGAAAGTATGCATGGGGCAGGTTCACCCCAAGCTCAGCGGATCCAAATACGCAGGGCCATGCAGCTCGCCTTCAAAAAAGATCTGGCCAAAGCCTTGGCAGGCATAGAATCAGGTACTGATAGAGATCTGCTGGAAGAAGAATTAGGCAGCTACTTTGAGCGGGTATTTGAGGTGAAAGAGAGTAAGTAGTATGCTATCTCAGGACTGGAGTCCTTCACCATGTTTCAGGACAAGCAGGAGCTTGTTCCATATAAAATTGAGCTTTGACAAGCTCTTGCTTGTCAAAGTTATAAGATGCAGACTCCAGTCTGCTGAATAATTCTCACTAAAGTGACAAAGAAGTATTTGCTACGATTTTTCTACTTCTTTGAGATAGGCCCATAAATCATGACACAGGATGGTGATTCTCCCTGGAATTAGTACTATAGCTTAAATCCTAATAAGCCTACTCAAACTCCCATGAAGCGTATTCATCTTCTCACCCTAATAATTATAGTCTCATTTTCATCAGGCATCTTCTCGGCTTGTATCCCTCAGGAGCCTCATGATCCTTTTGCCTCCTTTGATGAGAAGGTGCAAGCCATAGAAGCGGAGATTATCCCTCCTGTTATTCAAGGGGATACCATCAACCTAATCACTTTCTCAAATCAAGCCCCTGATAGAGCCGGCAGCTTCAATTACCAACCCCATATCAATGAAGCTATCCAACAGCTGGCTAAACAAGGAGGAGGCACCCTCCACTTTCCACATACAGACCCACCCCTCAAGTGGTATAAGTTTCTCCAAGTGTATAGGGTTAGAGGCCCGATAGTATTGGAAAGTAATATCGAACTGCTCATTGATCATTCTGTTGTTCTTCAGTTTGATTGGGATCCGATTTCTTATCTTCCCAATGACAAAGGCGTATTGAGGCGGTATGAGGGAACCACCATGTATGGGCTTTCTCCCCTCATTTATGCTTTTAGAAAAAAGAATATCAGGATTACAGGAAATAAAGGCTTTGGGGCTCCTCCTGAAATCAACGGAGATGGTGAAAATAGCCTCCGATGGAGCCAGGCGATAGGTAAGCAGCAAAGAAACTCCCCCATTAGGGTTTACTATAATGATGAACTGCGACAGGCGAATAATGAAGGTATTCCCCTACGTCAGATGAGATTTGATAATCTGGAAGAGCACGCTTTTCGACCCACCATGATGGAGTTTTTCATGTGCGAGCAGGTAGAAGTTTCCAGGATAAAGCTTAGCAACTCACCCTTCTGGCTAGTACATCCTGTATTCTCAGAAAATGTCACCATAAGAGAATTAATCTTTGACTCACAGATCACTAACTCTGATGGGATAGATGCAGAATCCAGCCATAATGTAATTGTAGAGTATAATATTTTCAATAATCATGATGATAACCTAGCCGTAAAGGCGGGCAGGGACAAAGAAGGAAGAGAGGGAGTAGATATTACAGGGACTGAGTTGGAGAACACTTCTTCCAGATACATCCATGACAATAGACTAGGAGGCCCATCTACCAACATCATTTTTAGGCATAACACCATTCAGGGACACTTTGCCCTGGCCATAGGGAATGAAATGTCTGGAGGTGTAGATGGTGTATACGCATATGATTGCACCGCGCCTGTTTCTGTAAAGTCGGCAGTATTTATCAAAAGTAGTAGAAGAAGAGGTGGATATGTCCGAAATGTGTTTGTCAAAGACTTCACCATTAACCATGCACCCTTAGACTTGATCACCATCATCCCTAATTATGACGGGGATACCCTATCTCCTCATGTACCTTCCTTCTCCAACTTATTCTTTCAAAATATCAAGGCTAACTCAAGTGGATCAGCTTTCAGGGTGTATGGTTGGCCGGACGTCCTGACACGCAATATCTATTTTGAGCAGGTTGAGGTTCAGGATGCTACAAGAGAAAGCGTATTCAATCATGTAGATTCATTAATCCTAAAGGAGGTAAGGATTAACGGAGAATTACAGGAAGGAATATTCTCCAAAAGTGATAAGACTGACTCACCTCCCGAGCAGACCTGAGTATAAACTTAGTCCTCTGGTCTCCATGCACTAAGTCGGGGGAACCAGCGAGGCACGTTATCGCGGTACTCATCATATTCTGACCCAAACCTATCTTTCAACTGAGGCTCCTCCTTTCTCATGAAGTGAATATGAGTTCCTATGAAAAAGACTACTCCCCAAAGGATGATGGCGAGAGAACTGAACCAGAATCCTATACCCAAAACCATATTACAGACCCCTAGTATCATGGGGTTACGAGTAAAGCGGTAAAGCCCTTTGACTACTAGCTTTCGGGTGGGATTCCAGGGGGCAAGGGTTCCTTTACCTATTCTCACAAAGAGGACTAAGGACTGAATAAAGAGTGCTAATCCCAGCAAGAAGAATACTGCTCCCAAGGTCTCTACAAAGCCGAACTTCCTAAAAAAGATAGGGTAAAAATGGTAAAGAATAGTGGGGATAAGTACCACTACCGTAAAAGGAAGGGTAAGGATGGCCTTCAGATGTTCCCATACTGAAGGCCCTTTTGTATGTTTTTCTATTGTTGTCATGAAGTCCGGATATTATCCTTTCTCATATACACGCACATAGTCAATGATGAGCTTCTGAGAGGTGATATCTGGGTTCATTCCCTGGGCACCTCCCCATCCTCCGCCCATGGCCAGGTTTAGGATAATGTTTTGAGGAATGTTGAATGGCCACTCCAGCTCATTAGCTGTCTTGTCATACAGATAGTACTCTTCCCCGTCCACGAATCCTTTCACTTCCGTAGGTGTCCATTCGACCCCATAGGTATGAAACTCATCTGCGATATCTACTATATCCTTGGTATTACTGATCTGATTTCCAATTTTAAAGTAGTAAGCAGGCGTATGTACCGTAACATGCGCGATTCCATCTCCAGTCTCGTCATTTACCTCATATCCTACAGATTCCATGATGTCTATCTCTCCGCAGTAAGGCCAGGACTTCTCATCTACGTAGGTATCTCCCAGCGTCCAACCTGCCGCCCAATTTCCTTTCTCTCTGGGAACCTTAGCCTTGAACTCTATCTTACCATATAAAAAGCTTGTCTTCTCTCTTGTGGTAAGCCTGGCAGAGGTCCATCCGTCTCCTGTTTCATTCTTCCTGGCTTCAATGACCAGGTATCCATCCTCTATTCTGGCATTATCCGTATTCTCAACCGTGTAGTACTGAAGTTCATTATTGCCCCAGCCCCAATTGCCCAGGTCGTAGGTCCACTTCTCTGTATCTATGGTTTCTCCGTCAAACTCATCAGCCCAGGCTACTACCCACTCATCACCTTCCAGGTTTTGGGTTAAGGTGGTAGGAGTCTCCACCTTAGCTTTCATCATACTTAGGGTAACCTTTCTCAGAGTTACACCAGCACCTACATGTACTTTCATTTTGTGAAGTCCTGCATTCAGAGGCGTTCCGTCTACTGAGCTTGAAGCTACAACACCATTAGCCGGGATAGCAATACTGCCAGTAACATTATAGGTTCTCCCGTCTGTATTATCTATGTAATCTTCTAGCCATACGGAGGCACCCTCTTCAGCAGCTGAAGCTCTTACGCTTACCATGAATCTACCTGCCTCAGGTACTGTTACATCATAGCTAAG
>JBCDBC010000441.1:0-5093 GCA_039184535.1 Bacteroidota bacterium
CCTCAGTGGAGTGATCTATCCTAACATAGTTACCCTCCGAGAACACTTTAGGTGTAGACCTGAGATCATAGAGTTCTGTAACAGGTATGTGTATAATAACCAGATCATTCCTCTCAAGACAGCAACTGATGACCGCTATGGACCTGCGGTAGAAGTCCAGTATGTGGAAGATCAGGGAGAAGACCCCAAGAAGGCTCGGATAGTAGACAAGGTTCTCAAGCTTATCCTGGACCTGATTACAGATTATGAATCAGGCCATTTGCCGGAGCTACCAACCATAGGGGTCTTGACGTTGGATGCTTCTCATGAAGCACATAGGGAGCTATTGATCAAAAAGTTGACAGCACATCCACAGATCAGGAAGTATGAGGATGAACTGAATATCCTGGTGGGTACTTCCCGCAAGTTCCAGGGGGATGAGCGGGACGTGATGATACTGACCATCAGTGCCCATCACAAAATAGATAAGCAAGGCAGAATGCGCCCTCCAAGAGCCGTTATGGGCGAAGAGATGCTTCGTATTTATAACGTAGCTGCCAGTAGGGCCCGAGAAAAGTCCATTCTCCTGCATAGTATTCATCCTGATGCAGTAGCCCTGATGAATCCTGAGTGTTTGAGGAGTAAACTCATTCACTACTATGAGGACCATCAGACAGAAGACCGCGGGAGAATAGATATAAATGCCCTGAAAACTAAGGCAGAAATGTGTTCTCCCTTATCTAAGGTAGTCTGTGATGGACTCATTCACATGGGATGGGCAAATCACTTACAAACAAACCTGAAAATAGGACCTTACAGAATAGACCTGGCCATCATTAAGGATGGACGAAAGCTGGCCATTATGTGTGATGATAAAGTAATGGACTCTGCTAAAGAAGCCATCAGACAACAGTTAGTCCTTGAGCGAGCAGGTTGGCAATTTTTCAGGGTACAGCCGCTAAGTTGGATTCACGACAAAGCAGGAGTAATGGAAGGCATAAGCACATTTCTCAACAGCTTTGTTGAAGAGGAAAAAGAAGAATAATAGTTGCTGGCAAAGTATGATACTACAGGGCATTTTTTATAATGCCCTGTTTTTTTTGAGGTAAAGTAAATTCCCTTGCCAGGCATGATTTTTAACAGAAGAAGAACCAATATCCACTGAACAACGAAATGTTCAGAAAAAATATATTCAATAATTTGAACATAATAGATTTTATGCCAATATTTCGCCATGGCCTTATCATTTAGTTCTGATATTGTTCTGGAAAACGAGCGGATAAGATTAAGACCACTCAGACCAGATGATGCCCATGCTTTACTACCTATAGCCACAGATCCTGAAATTTGGACCTACACTACCCAGATGGTGACAGGTCCTGAGGACCTCAATAAATACATTCAACGTGCGCTGGGTGAGCGTATGCTGAAAAGTCGCTACCCTTTAGCCATAGAGGATCTACTGACCAATACTGTCTGTGGCAGTACAAGCTTCCTGAACTATTCTCCGGCTAACTTCAGAATAGAGATCGGCCATACATGGCTTGGTAAAGCCTATCAGGGAAAGGGAATTAATCATTCTGCCAAATTCCTTCTTTTCCAGTATGCGTTTGAGGAGTTGGGCATAGTAAGGCTGGAACTCAAAACGGATGTATTGAACCAGCAATCTCGTAGAGCTATGCAGAAAGTAGGCGCTGTGGAAGAAGGGATTCTCCGTAGTCATACCGTCATGCATGATGGAAGGCGTAGAGACACCATTTATTATAGCATACTGGTAGATGAGTGGGAAGGAATAAAGAGAAGAGTATTCCAGGAAATGGCGTATAAGTAGTCTCTGATAGCTAAGAGATTAGCCGAAGTTGATCCCTCTCCCTTTTTCCTTATAGTGGAAGTTAATCTCATACCTCATGGTGCCGTCTTCAAACTTGAGCTCCTGTTCTGCTCCTTCCAGGTCAAACTTACTTCCCAGTACGTTTTTCATACTAACGGTATAATTCTGGGTTAGGGGGACACTTATGGTGTAATTTCCTTGGTGGTCTGTGAGGGTATGATATACCTGCCCATTGGCATCCTTTACCGTTACACGGATATTTTTAGGTGTTACCCCCACCACACGTGAGTACTGGTCCCTGGTAATCTTGGTTTTCCCTACGATAGTGATACTCTTACAGTAGGGTACATATAAGGTAGTATGTCCCTGCATATTCACCTCATACTCTGTCCCCTCAAGGTTCATAAACTGCATAGGTTCAAAAAGCTCTTCTATCCCTACAATGTAGTATCCCATAGGAATTTTGGCAAACTTGATGATACCTTCTCCATTAGAGATGAGTGGAGGAGATTCAAACTTGACGGTTTGCATACCTTCCTCTGTTAGGACAGGATCCTTAGATCTTTCTGCTATCCCTAATACATTGCTGATCCCTTCATCTTTTTTGTCTAACTCTCTGTTCCCATCATAATCTTTAAAGAAGACCATCTTTAAGTTGTAGTACTTCAATCGTGGTTGGTTCAAATCCAGGGCTTTCCTCGCACTGGCATTCACATTCACTGCTCCTGATGGGTCTCCTGAGGCTATTTTATTAGGATCTATATCAGCAGACATGGTAAACTTCCATCCATCCTCAGTTTCATATTCCAGCTTGGCATTAATGGAGGTTTTTAACTGCTTTTCCTCTACTTGATAATCTGCATTGGCAGACACATTCAGCCCTAGTTTTTCCTCCATAAGGGCCCAACTCCTATTAATCCCAAAATTCAATGACTGAGCATAAGAAGTTTCCTCTCCTTCTTTTCCTGGAGCCATGGCTTTCCGCTTATATCCCAGACTAAAGCCCCCATCTTTGAAGGATCCGTTTAATCCACTTTCCAGGTTTAACTCAGGAGGGCCATACATAGCTCCTTCTCCTGCATTGGCAGAATTAGCGCGTTTGGACCTATTAAGTCCCACATTTATACTGGGTGCCAGTGCCATGCCCAGTTTAGCCAGCTTAAAGCCAGTTCCTAACCTGAATCGCATGGTCTGATTGGTGTAAGAAGAGATATCCCCCTTAATGTTCACCACTGAGGAGGTATTATCAAAGTCTGCCCCAGTAGCAAAGGGCATATTCCCGATCCTGAAGGAGTAGCTTGCCCCAATCTTATTGGCTACCGTTTTCCCGGTGGATATGACCCTTTCATCATCATCCAACTTATCATTCTTTTTCTGGCTGTTAACCAATTTCACTTTTAAGGTACTGGTCCCCATCTTCAAGCCTGCAGTAACCTCATTTCTAAATAAACCCGCATTTCCTCCTAGGTAATCCTTACTTCCATACACACTTTTGGCGGCTATAGCCAGGTTGTTGTATTTCATTCCATAGTTCAAGGCATATCCTACTCCAGATTTTTGTTTAGGAGTAGAAGAATTGAGCATTTTCCGCTGGGTGATTCCTGTAGAGACACTGAAGTTATGCCTATTGGCCAATAAGAAACTGGTGGCCAAACCTGGAGCCACGGTTAAAGTCCCTGCTTTTTTATCCAGGTCTACGGTCACCCCCGCTTTTGCTTTAAAGTTCTCGGAAAGAGTTTTATCAAAAGAGGTAGCCACTCCAAAGCCGCCATTCTCCTTCTTTTTAGCCAGGGTTAAATCAAAGGCCCCATCTTCCAACGCACGCTTATAGGATATACCAAGTCCAGAGGTAGAGGTAGTCATCCCTCCCCCAACCTGCCCAAACTTCAGGGAATTCTTTTTGTCTGTATAGCCCAGAGAAAAACTCGCTTTCTTAACATACTTTTCGCCAAAGGAGGTCCCATCCCCTCCTCCGAAAAAGTTATCCTGGAATCCATAGGAATAGCTAAAGGCTCGATCTTTCTTCAATAGAATATTCCCACTGAGGTTGATACTGGTCGAACTTTCCTTGGTCCCCAGACTAGACTGATTGATGGAGAAGATTAAGGGAGATTCTTCTTCCTTGATTCTATTCTTAAAACCGGAACTCATACTCTCAAATCCTATGATGAGTTCTTTAGGAATAGTATCCAGGGGTCCCTGCGCTGTAATGAGCAACTTTACTTTATCACCCTGGTTTTCAGCTGGATCATATGCCTGGCAGCGAGCGTATACTCTTAAGGTAGTATCCAGCCTGGGCCTGAGGTTGATGGTTTTCTGAAGTAATCCTTTCTTTCCGTCCTCCACTACAATTAGATCCCCTCCTTTTGCCTTGAAGTCCAGCTTTTCCATTACGTTCCCTTCATTCAACATCCTGACTATGACGGCAGTGAAGGATTCGTCTTCGGAGTTTGAGATAGCCTTTGTAGAAGGTGCCCACATTTTCCACTTACTCACCGCTTTTACCGTAACTGTAGCAGAGGCATAAGGGACGATATTTCCGCCATGCTTTTCTGAAAACAGACTGACCTTAACCAAATGCTCTTTCCCCCCTTCCACATCAGAAGGGAAGCCTACCCTAATAGGAATAAACTTGGATTTCCCGGCTTCCAACACAAAAGGCTTAGCGTCGGTAGGCTGAAGAATCACCTTGGTTCTTCTGGGAAACGGGATATCAAAGTTTAAGGATACTTCCACGTTTTCACTCGAGTTATTCTTGAGTTTAAATACATTGAAGAACATACTTCCCGGCTCAATCTCAGCTCCATCCTTAGCAAAGGCAGCTGTAATCTGAGCAGACATGTCTTTGACCACTTCCTTAGGAACATACATGGGATCTAAAGGAGGCAGTGGTGGTTCTTCTTCTTTCTTCTCTTCTTCGGCAGGCTTTTCCTCTTCCGCTTTTTCACCTTCTTCCTTGCTTTCTTCCTCCTCTTGATCCTTCTTTTCTTCTGCTGGCTTCTCTTCCTTCTTATCAGCAGGCTTTTCTTTTTTCTTCTCTGAATCAGCCTTCTTCTCAACAGGCTTCTCGTCCTTCTTCTCTGGTTCAGCTTTTTTCTCTGCTGGCTTCTCCTCCTTCTTATCAGCAGGCTTTTCCTCTTTCTTCTCTGATTCAGCCTTCTTCTCAACAGGCTTCTCGTCCTTCTTCTCTGGTTCCGCTTTCTTCTCAGCAGACTTATCCTCTGCCTTCTCAGGTTCTACCTTCTTTTCAACAGGCTTTTCCCCTTTTTTCTCAACCTGTTTC
>JBCDBC010000442.1:0-5090 GCA_039184535.1 Bacteroidota bacterium
ACGGAGGAATATGCCGTACCAGGACTGGATGCCGTCAACCGCTACTATAAGCATCCTGACATCCCTATAGGGGTACGGAAGGGAGAAACGCATTTCACTGACTGGAACCATAGCAAGCCCATTGCTGATGCTTTTCCTTCCCAGCTCACTTATGAGAAAGCTGAGGAAGTAACTCAGTTGTACCGAAAGATTCTTTCTGAAAGCGAAGATCAGTCCATTGTCATCATCACAGTAGGGCCACTGAAGAACATCATGAACCTCCTTCAATCCGAGCCAGATGCTTACTCAGATCTGGATGGAAAGGCTTTGATAGAACAAAAGGTAAAGGCGTTTGCCATCATGGGCGGACAGTTTCCTGAAGGGAAGAAAGAATGGAATTTTGATGGGAATATGCCTGGGGTAACCCGCTATGTATTGGACCATCTCACAGTTCCCATCACTTTTACAGGTTTTGAGGTAGGAGTTGCTATTAAGAGCGGAGAGGTATTCAATGACATTGATCCTCAGACGCCCTTGTATGTAGGTTTTAAACACTTCAGTGAATATGCTCCCTGGATCAAAGAAGGCTTCAAAGGCAAGATTCTGGACAATTCCACCTTCGATCAGACGGCTGTCTTATATGCCGTGAGAAATGGAGTTGGGAAATACTGGGACAGAGTGGAGGGTGGCTACTGTTTGGCAGATTCCACTGGTGGCAATCAATGGATACCCAAGGATAACAGCAGGCATACCTACCTGAAACTCAAAATGGAGCCTGAAGCATTGGCACAAGAAATTGAATCTTATATGCTGGGAACTTTCTCTTCCACCAAAGCAACTGATCCGGATTAAGATCCAGTAGATTTAAGCTAAATAATGATAGCAGGAAAAACTGGGATAGCCGCCTCACCACTGGTCGTGGGAGGCCTGAGGGGTCGTATTGGTGAGGCAAAGCGTTTTTGCTAGGGCGAATGCTAAAATGAAGGCAAAGGGCTGTTATGGAAGGTATGCTGCAGGTGTCATAGTACTGGTAAACAACTTACTTTTAGCAAATCTGAGTAGTTTTTTTGATTACACGCTTATAAGAAAACCTTAATCCATCATTTTTCAGGCATTCTTAGTCAGTCAAAGTAGCTTCTCCGATAGGGGTTGACTCTTGTTCAAACCTCTTAATCACCTCCTCTAACAACAGATAATTTTCCAATCCTACAGCTCCCAGCTTATTAGGTTGGATGGGAAATTTTTCCTGAGGGTCATCTGGCAGGTAGAAAAACTTTCCATCAGAGTAGAGCTTAAAGTGATGGGTTTGCGCATAGGTGGAAGGCGTAAACTTGCCCCACTTAGGGGCATAAGAGCAGAAAATCCATTTTCTCACGCTATCTGCTGTCCCTATTAGTTGGGGATAAAAGCTTAGGCCATCTCCTTCAACCGAAGTATCAGCCTGAGCGGCATCTATCAGAGTAGGTAGAAAGTCCGTGAAGTCTACCAAGTTAGGATTGGGCTTACCCGCTTCAATCTTCTCTGGCCAGTGAGCTATGAGGGGTACATGCGTACCTGCATCTGTAGGGTAGCCTTTATGGCCCTTGATCCTTTGCCCATTCCAGCTGGAAACGACCTTCCTGTCTGTACCATTATCTCCGGTGAAGAGAATGAGGGTATTCTCAGCTAAACCTAGCGCTTCTACTTCCTGTTTAAGCTTCCCTACCAACTTATCCATGTAGGAGACCATGGCCCCAAAGTGAGTGGTGTCATTTCTTCTTTCTCCTGGATCATAGGCTTCAAAACCTTCTTCATCTGGCGTAGGCAAGAATGGATCATGGGTCATACACATGGGATAGTAGAGGAAGAAGGGCTCTTCCTGATGTTTCTCCATAAAGTCTGCGGCGTAGTCCATAAACAGGTCAGGGCCATACTTACCGGCATAGGTTTCGGTTCCAGCTAGCTTGCTGGTGAGGGTAGGGCTTTTGTACCTAAACCCTCTATCCTCCACCTGCCATAAACACCAGTCATCAAAACCAGCTTCATCAGGTAGACTCCCATGCTGTCCGGCTAGCTCATACTGTCTGGCATTTCCATAAAGCTGCCACTTCCCAATGACGCATGTCTGATAGCCCTCATCCTTCAGGTAATGGGCAAAGGTCTTTTCTCCCTTATCCAGTATCCCGAAGCCTTTATAATTTCTGAAGTTGTGTTTACCTGTCATGATCTGCACCCGTGAAGGGGTACACAAGGGAGTAGCATAAGCGTGCGTAAAGCGCATACCTTCCTCAGCCATCTGATCCAGATTGGGAGTCTGGTAACTTTCCCCTCCATAGCATCCCAGGGTTTCAGCACCCAAGTCATCAGCCATGATGAGGATAATATTAGGTTTTTGAGTGGGTTGAGAGAGCAAGGCTAAGGGGAGAGAAATTCCTAAGAGGAAAATAAAGATCCTTAGCATGATAGTACAGTTGAAAGGGATTCTCATTTGAAATAGCCCTACAGAGGTAATAACGTATATACTATGAAATTAGCCTTTCATCCTATCCTCCTTAAATACCCTATCCAAATAATCCAGAAGCTGGTTTGCATTCTGCTTACTGAAACACATAGGAGGCTTAATCTTAAGTACATTGTGAAGTGGGCCGTCTGTACTCATGAGAATGCCCTTTTCGCGCATTCTGTTAGCTAGATAGGAAGCTGCAGCCACTGCTGGTTCTAGTGTATTGACATCCTTTATCAGCTCAAATCCCAGAAATAAACCATGTCCTCGTACATCTCCTATGATGGGATGCCGTGTTTGGAGTTCTCTCAGACCATTAGCCAGATAATTGCCCAACTCCAGGGCATGCTGCTGAAGCCCTTCCTGCTGTACGGTTCGTAATACCGCTCTTCCTATGGCACAAGAAACAGGATTCCCTCCAAAGGTGTTGAAGTACTCCATCCCATTAGAGAATGCCTCGGCTATTTCTGGTCTAGTAATTACTGCGCCTAGTGGATGGCCATTCCCTATGGGTTTACCCATGGTAACTATGTCCGGCACTACATCATACAGCTGGAAGCTCCAGAAATGCTCTCCTACTCTACCGAAACCGGTTTGTACTTCATCTGCTATGCATAATCCTCCTGCCTTTCTCACAGCGGCATACGTTTTCTCAAGGAAGTTCTTAGGTAAGGGAACCTGCCCGCCACAGCTCATGATACTTTCCGCTATAAATCCGGCTATGTCTCTACCTTCTGCTTGCACGGCATGAATCAACTTTTCTGCTTCACTCGCGTACTGTCTCCCCGCTGTTTCAGGGTTTCTATATTCTCCCCGAAAAGTGTCCGGAATAGGGATGATGTGCGTATTTGTAGGTGCGCCTTTACCCCCTTTTCCGTCAAACTTATAGCTACTGACATCGACTGTTCCGGTAGTGTTTCCATGGTATCCCACCTCCAAAGCAAGCATATCTCTTTGGCCGGAACATGTCTGGGCCATTCGTAAGGCTAGTTCATTGGCCTCACTGCCGGAGTTCATGAAGTAAACTACAGATAGTTCTTCCGGGAAGGTAGCTTGTAGTTCCTCAGCAAAGCTTACAATCTCTTCATGTAGGTAGCGGGTATTGGTGTTCAGGACAGCAGCCTGCCTGTTAGCTGCCGATACTACTGCGGGATGCTCATGCCCTACATGGGCTACATTGTTCACTGTGTCCAGGTACCTGCGCCCATCTGAGGCCAGCAGATACTGCATATTACCTCTGACTATATGAAGGGGCTTGTGATAGGTTAGGCTTAGGCTTCTCCCCATATACCTCTCACGTTTCTCTCTTATTTGCTCAGCGGATAAGGGCTTAGGGACAGAAGGAAAATTCTCCTTATGGACAAAGGGAGTAGGATCTGGACAAAGCTGTTTCCAGATTTGGGATTCGTGCGGGTAGGCTACGCCTGGAAAGTCTCCCTCATTTCCCAACAGGTCCAGCATTAGCTGAAAATGTAGATGAGGCGGCCAGTTTCCATTCTCAGGAAAATTTCCAATTGTGGCGAACTCCATCCCCTTTTTCACCTGCTGCCCTACGATTAGTCCCTCCAGAGACTCTTCTGATAAATGCCCATAAAGAGAATAAAAGGTAAAGTCTTCACTTACCTCATGAGCCAAAATAATGGTGGGCCCATAGTCTCTTTCACCCTCATTATTCTTGAAGCTGTAGATTTTCCCATCCAGGGGAGCTCTAACAGCCGTTCCGGCTTCAGCCCAAATATCAAAGCCTATGTGTTCTGTCCGCCACTGCATACCGTGATTCCCTTCCACTTGATAGGCATCAGTAGAGTAGAAAGGACGTATTTCTCCGTATCCCCCAAGCCCAACATCCACCTGCATATCTTCCATCATCCGCTGGATCCGTCTATTAAAGGCCGTGATCTCCTGAAAGTCCGTATGGTTCCCAAGGGCCTTACTCCCCACACTCAGATCCAAATAGCTAACCGTTTTCCCTTCTAGTGCTACTACCGGATGCAGACCCTCCTTATTCTTTTCCAACCACTCATCAAAGTGCATCCTCTTATCATAGGAGAATATCCCACAAGCATCACAAAAACTGAGGTAGGCAAATCGAGGATGGATCTGGCGCCATTTACGGAGAAGGTCCCATGCTGGACGGGCACTTACCTGAAGGTATTCGTTGTCCGGCTCTTTGTGTGCATTTTCAGCAGCATGTACTACTGTCAGTAGAAGGCGGGCGGCTATCTGGTAATACAATACCGCTAATTCCGATTTCTCCAGGGGAAATACTTCATGGTACCCCCGGGACATCTCCAAGGCTGCCCTCAACGGTTCTTCCTTCCCCATACAAGCATAGGCACAGGCAATGGCCAGCTCGTTAATGGTATGTGTATAGAGGGCATCTCCAAAATCTATGACGCCTACCACCTCAGGATCAGTAGCAGTTTTCTGCACTAGCACATTATGCATGTGGGCATCATTATAATTGATACCCTTTCTTAGTTTCTGGAGTAAAGGCGTGGCTTCTTCCTCTATTAGAGAATAGAAATGCTCTACCAGCGCCCTATCCTCTTTCTCCTCATCCGGGACCTTGTCCCAGCCTGGTCCATGGCGGAGTGCGCCGAGGACTTTCACCGGGCACACCAGCAGG
>JBCDBC010000443.1:0-5088 GCA_039184535.1 Bacteroidota bacterium
TAGCAGAGCAATACTTCCAGTACTTTATGCAAAATCAGGAATTGATGGAGATGCAGTTCGGCAGATTGAGGCAGGAGAGACAGGTAGATTATTTCCTAAAGACGTTTGAGCCCAAGGAAAAGAAGATCAAATTGACTGATTTCCAAAAGTTGGTAGAAAAGGAGAAGGAAGCTTAGTTCCTCTGGATTAACATATAAAAAAGAAAAGCGCTGGAATTTTCCGGCGCTTTTTCATTAGGTTAGGTTCATATCTTCCAGCCCTTTCTCAAAGGAAAGTGGGATATCCTATAGGGTCAGCCTCATTCATAATACTATAGGCTAGTTCATATACATGTTCTACCTGTGGCTTAGACCAGTAGTCGCCATCTGTTCCGTAGGCACACCTGTGCTCCTTAGCAGTTAAGGTATGTGGAGAAGAATCCAGGTACCGGTATCCTCCCTGCTCTTCCAGGACCTGTTGCATCATATAAGCTGAAGCTCCACCGGGTACGTCCTCATCCATGAAAATGATCCTACTAGTCTTTTTGAGGGACTCTACTATGCTGTGATGTACATCAAATGGTAGAAGCGTCTGAACATCTATGATTTCCAGGTCTACCCCTACCTGCTCAAGTTGGGATGCTGCTTTCAACGCGATAGGGATACAGGCTCCGTAAGTGATAAGAGTTATATCACTTCCTTTTCTCAGGATTTCAGGTTCTCCCAATGCTACTCTGAATTCTCCTAAATTCGATGGAAGTAGCTCCTTTTGTCTGTAGGCGTTGAGTACTTCAATTACTAGCCCTGGCTCATCCCCTCGAAGTAGGGTCTCGTACATGCCTATGGCCTGGGTCATGTTACGGGGTACACATACGTGCATCCCCCGTAAGGAGTTGATGATCATACCCAGAGGTGAACCAGCATGCCAGATCCCTTCCAGACGGTGCCCTCTACTACGGATAATAACTGGGGCTTTTTGACCTCCTGCCGTACGGTAGGATAGAGTAGCCAAGTCATCAGACAAGGTCTGAACAGCATAAATCAGGTAATCCAGATACTGAATTTCTGCGATAGGCCTTAACCCTCTAAGTGCCATTCCTATCGCCTGACCTACTATGGTCTGCTCTCGGATACCAGTATCAAATATTCTTTCCAGCCCATACTTTTTCTGTAAACCTGCAAAACCTTGATTTACATCTCCCAAATGACCCATATCTTCTCCAAAGGCTACTAGCCTTGCGTCTTTTTCAAAAGCATGATCAAAGTAGGAATTGATGATTTCAAAGCCATTGATGGCTGTTTTACTGCCTTCGTAAATAGGCTTGACAGTTTCTAGCAGTTGAGGAGACTCATGGGTATCATTCATCAAGAGGGTGTCATATACCTCCTCCATCTTTATATGCTGCTGTTGACGCCAGTTTTTCAATTTTCTAGCAGAAGGAAGATGGGATTCAGATCGAGTAGTCAGCAAAGCCTTATAAGCTGCTTCCATATACTCCCTCCTATTAACTTCTCCGCTTCTCTTAGCCTGATCAATGATCTTTTGCAGGGCAGGCTTATATGAGGACTCTGCTTTCAGTGCCTCAATAAGGCTCATACAGGCATTAAACTCTTGCTGTATAGGTTGCTGGTAAGCTTTCCAGGTTTCTACCTTGAGCTTACGCACATATTTCTTGTCCTCGTCTTCCCACTTAAGCAGTTCCTCCTCTGTGGCATAGCCTTCACTGATGATCCAGTTACGCATCACCTTCAGACAGTCATTTTCTTTTTCCCAGCTTAGTCTTTCTTCTGTTTTATATCTCTCGTGGCTACCTGAAGTTGAATGACCTTGAGGTTGGGTGAGTCCGTGAACATGGACTATGCAAGGGACATGCTCCCTTCTCGCAAGCTCACTGGCGTACTGATATACCTCACAAAGTTTCACATAGTCACTTCCATCTACGCTAAAGATTTCCAAACCTGTTCCACCTTCTTCTCTTTGGAAACCTGAGAGCACTTCAGAAAGATTTGACTTGGTGATCTGGTATTCATTAGGAACAGAAATCCCGTATCCGTCATCCCAAATAGAAATCACCATAGGAACCTGAAGTACACCTGCAGCATTTACCGTTTCCCAGAAGTGTCCCTCGGCACAGGCACCGTTTCCTATTGTACCAAAGGCTACCTCATTTCCGCCTATGGAAAAATCCGTCATATGGCTGAGCTCTTTGATATCTCTGTAAAGCTTGGAAGCCTGTGCTAGCCCTACCAATCTCGGCATTTGAGATGCAGTTGAGGAGCCGTCGGCACTCGTAAGATATCTGTCAGTCTGAGGAAGCCAGTTTCCCTGCTCATCTAGAAGCCGGGTAGCCATGTGGGTGTTCATTTGTCTGCCTGCAGAATGGGGATCTGCAGCCACATCAGCATGGGCGTATAACTGTGCGAAGAATGACTTTATGTCAACAAGACCTAACTTAAAGCCCAGGGTTTGATCTCTGTAGTACCCTGATCTGAAGTCTCCTGGCTTAAAGGCTTTTGCTAAAGCTAGTTGTGCGACCTCTTTTCCATCTCCAAAAATTCCAAACTTTGCTTTTCCAGTAAGTACTTCTCTCCTTCCAAGAATACTCACTATCCTACTTTTGTAGCCTAGCCTGTAGTCCTGAATTATCTCTTCTTTTGTTAAAAAACTTACCCTTTTCGAAAGTGTATCCTTTAGGGGGGTATTCATTTCATACAACATTTGGCTCTGAAATATAGGGATAATTGTCTCGGGCTTCAAACCTAACTAATATACGACACTAATAGTTAGCTTGCTAACTAATTTGGAGAAATTGGTTTCATAAGGCGCACGAACTGGATAAGCATATTTTTCTAGGGAAGGCTGTCGGTAAAGAAAAATGAGAAAATTGAAAAATAAGGTGTTTTTCATATCTCGTATTTCATATGAATGATGGTAGGGCATACAACTCAATATGAATCAGAATGGGGAGTTAGTAGTTAAAGTATAGCTACTAGCTGAAAAAAATTACCCTTTATTTTTAGCATTCTTCCTCTTTATAGGATTCCTATTAAGCCAAAGGTTCATTCTCAGGTTAAAGAAGGGTCTGAAGCGAACGATTACCTCCTCCAGGGCTTCCTGCCTGAAGCTGGCGCTAATGGAAGTAAGTTCTTCTGTTTCCCTAAATCGGAAGTCCTGATACTGAATTTGCCACCAAACAGACAGGTCGAGGCTAGCCGGTTCTTTCTTCCGGAGTTGGAAACCCGTATACAAGCCTGTTTGCAAGTTTCTGCTTCTTAGGTTGATGGGCACCAGGAAGTTCTCTCTGTTAGTCATGGAGCTGTTAAACCTTCGGGTTTGACTGACATGCTTATAGCCACCCTGAAAGGTGAGACGGGTTCTGTTTTTTTGTAGTACATGCCAGGAGTTTATCAAAGAGGTGATATAAGTGATGGTGGTATCAAGTGGGGTTTCTGCAAATTCCTGCCAGTCTAGAAATGATAGATGAACTTCCCGCCTGTAAAGAGAAAGATCTACATCCCAGCTTTTCTTTGGACGATATTTAACGTCCAGGAAGCTTTCGAGGTTTCGGGTAGATCTGTCAGTTCTATTGATGTCCTCGAAGTCTTTCACATTATAGGTGACATAGATGTACTGCTTTCCTTCCATAGTCAGGTTATCCAGTAGATTCCATTTATACCTGAAATCCAGGCGGAGATTTCTTTGGGTGTAGTTGTCCTGACTCCTTTCCTTGAAGAGAAATGAATACCTCCTCACACCTCCTGTGATTTTGTATTGGGTAAGGAAGTTCCTGCTCCAGTTGGTTTTCCACTCCAGGGCCAGGCTGTAATTAAGCTCATCATGGTCATCAAAATTGGCAGTGGAAGGGGTATCAAACTGTACATATTGGTTGGAACCAGTGAGGGTGATCTGGTTCCTAGGATTAAGTTGGAGCTGAGCGTACAGGTCCCACTGAATGAGTTCTCGCTGAAAGTCCTTTTGCTGTTCACGTAGCAGTAATCTATCAAATTCTGTGGGCCTAAGTGCCATAGAGTTCTGCAGTTCGTACTGCCTATCCAGCTGTTGGAAGGTGAAAGAGAAGTAGCCCAGCCATTTTTTACTAGCAATAGATAACTTCTGGGAGGTTCTAAACTCTATGTGGTCAAAGGAAAGGTCATTAAACTCAGACTCATTTCCTTCCAGTAAGACATAATCAAATTTCCTTCGGGTGATAGAAAGACGATTGTCTGAGTCCCAATACCAGCCAGGTCTGAGTTGGTACCTAAAGGTGATATTGGGCCTAATGGTATCTGACTGAATCTGTTCTATGGAAGAAGACTTATAGTCATTGATCTCATTTGAGCCTATTCTAAGCCCAATTTCCGCATCAGTATAATCACCTATGGTTTTACTCCACTCTGAATTGATGATGAGGTTACGCTGAAAGCGGGGATCTATGAACTTGAGCCTTCCGTAGATATTGGTTCTCATCCTGAGCCCGTCAGGCCAGGCGTAGGACCCACTGGCAAAAAAAGCAGGAGAGAAGCCCTGATCCAGGATACCTGAACGCACATCCCAACTATACCCTAACAAGGGGGTGAGGCTGATATTTTCCAGAGGTTTATAAGTAACTCCCCCATAAAAGTTATAGCGCTGGTTTTGTCCATTGACAAACTGATCTGTTGTGATCCAACTGCTAGCTTCCAGTTTATCATTCAGTCTGTAATACTGCCAGATTCGGGTTCTGATGTAGAACTGGACAAACCTGTCTCTTTCTCTAATGCTATTGTAGAGGTTGTCATGATGAAGGACCAGATCGAAGCGGTAATCTCCAATTTCTCTCTGGTAGTTCAGATCAAAGGTGGTACTGAAGGTAAAGTTGTTCTGCCGTTTTATGGCAAGTCTTAAGTCCGGTTGCTGGGCATAGGCTGAGGACAAGAGAAAAAATCCCATTATCCAGATCCATATGTTCTTCCAGCGAACCATTTTACACAAGTTAGGCTTTTTAAGCGGCTAAATTAGGGGAAAATGATGGGGTAATAATTCTATTCCAGCTTTATGATTAAGCTGGAAGTTTTTTTAGTAGTTTCGCCCAATCAATTCAACGAGAATGGATCACCAAGAATTACAACA
>JBCDBC010000444.1:0-5088 GCA_039184535.1 Bacteroidota bacterium
GGTATGGTGGGGAATAATTCCTCTGGATCCTACTCTATCGTGTACGGTACCACTCGTGAGCATGTACTGGAAGCCAATTGTGTCTTAAGTGATGGTTCTCAGGCTGTATTTCAGGAATTAACAGCTGAAGAGTTTCAGAAGAAGAGAGAACAGAATAATCTGGAAGGAAATCTTTACCAGCACATTTACGCCACCCTTTCTCAGGAAGAAGTAGCAACTGAAATACAAGCACAATTCCCTAAGAAAGCCATTCACAGAAGAAATACGGGCTATGCGGTGGATATCCTTCTGGACTCAGCCGTCTTTCAGGAAGAGGGAGAAAATTTTAACTTTTGTAAGCTTCTATCCGGATCAGAAGGAACCTTGGCCTTTCTGACAGAAATAAAAATACACGTAGATCCTCTACCCCCTACCCATAAAGCCCTCCTATGTGCCCACTATGAATCACTGGAGGATTCTCTCAAGGCGGTCTTACAAGCTATGCCCTTCAAGCCACGTGCGGTAGAGCTGATGGACAAGATTGTGATGGATTGTACTAAGGGAAACCGTCTGTACAGGAATAACCGTGCCTTTATTCAGGGAGATCCCGAGGCCATTCTGATGATAGAGATAGGGGGAGATAGCATGGAGGAAGTTCATGAGCAGTTTGACCAGCTCATTTGCAGCATGAAAAAGGCTGGACACGGTTACCACTTCCCTATCATAGAGGGAGAAGAAATGAAGAAGGCTTGGGACTTGCGTAAGGCCGGCCTGGGACTCCTCAGTAATATGAAGGGTGATGCTAAGCCCGTAGCTGTGATAGAAGATACTGCAGTAGATCTGCCTGATCTACCCGCCTATATAGGAGAATTTGCAGAAATGATGAAGGGCTTTGGTCAAAGAGCGGTCTACTATGCACATGCAGGTGCGGGAGAATTACACCTCAGGCCCATCCTTAACCTAAAGTCTACCAAGGATGTGAAGCTTTTCAGAGACATAGCTGCCTCCACCGCCCATCTAGTCAAAAAGTATGATGGCTCCCTAAGCGGCGAACATGGGGATGGAAGAGTGAGGGCTGAGTTTATCCCTGATATGGTAGGTCCTAAGAACTACGAGCTTTTCAGGGAACTCAAAGGCGTATGGGACCCGCAAAATATCTTCAATCCTGGTAAGATCGTAGATGCTGCCCCTATGGATGAATTTCTGCGATATGAGCAAGAACAGAAAACCCGCCAATTTGATACTGTATTTGACTTTAGCGAAACAGATGGGATTCTCAGGGCCGTAGAACAGTGTAATGGATCTGGAGACTGCCGGAAAAGTCACTTATCAGGAGGTACCATGTGCCCTTCTTATATGGCCACTCGAAATGAGAAGGATACTACACGGGCGAGGGCTAATATCCTGAGAGAATTTCTCACCCGCTCTAATGAAGACAACCCCTTTGCACATAAAGAGATTTATGAAGTCCTGGACCTGTGCCTATCCTGCAAAGGCTGTACCTCTGAATGTCCTTCCAATGTAGACATGGCTACTATCAAGGCAGAGTTTCTCTACCAATACTATAAGAAGCATAGGGTTCCCTTTAGATCCCTTGCTATAGCTAACATAGGTAAGCTCAATAAATTGGGATCTATCGTTCCTGGCATCACCAATTTCTTTCTCACGAATCCCTTTATTTCTGGTCTATTAAAACGATTCCTGGGAGTAGCTCCCAAGAGATCCCTACCAGCACTTCAGAAAACAACTTTCAGAAAATGGGTGAAGAAACACGCAGCCACTCTAAATCCTACTAACCCTAAGAAAAAGATTTATCTCTTCTGTGATGAATTCACAGATTTCAATGATACTCATCTTGGCATCACCCTGGTAAAACTACTGACACATTTAGGGTATGAAGTAGAAATGCCTCCTCACGCTGAAAGTGGTAGAGCGTACCTATCTAAGGGACTCATCAAAGAAGCCAGAACCAGGGCTATCAAGAATGTAGAGATTTTCAGAAGTTTAGTTTCCGAAGAAACCCCTCTGATAGGCATTGAACCTTCAGCTATCCTAAGCTTCAGAGACGAGTATCCTAAACTGGTTACACCTGAACTGAAAGATGCCGCCAAGGAAGTGGGTAAGCATGCCCTTTTAGTGGAAGAGTTTCTGATGAGAGAAATAGAAAACGGTAACCTGGACGCGACCCACTTTACGGAGGAGCCTCTCCACATACAGCTTCATGGCCACTGTCATCAAAAAGCCCTCTCCGGTACCTCCTTCACCCATAAGGTGCTGAGTTTACCCAAGAACTACACACTTAGCGAAATTCCTTCAGGATGCTGTGGAATGGCAGGTTCCTTCGGCTATGAAAAGGAACATTTTGATCTTTCTATGAAGGTAGGAGAGCTTGTTCTATTTCCCGCAGTCAGGCAAGCTTCAGCAGGAACTGTCGTCTGTGCACCCGGTACAAGTTGCCGCCATCAAATCAAGGACGGGACTCAACAGGAGGCCCTACACCCGGTTGAGATACTTTGGGCCGCTACTCAGACAACATAACTATCCACTCATATAAATATATTATGCTCATAATTTTATAAATGCGTAAATTGCTTCAACAGTTATTCAATCTACTGAGTAGCATTTATGCTCGGTTTCTACCCTTTTCGTGCCCTTGCCGCGCTTGTTTGTCTGCTAATACTGGTCTCAGGATGTGAAGCCCCGGAGACAGAAGCATTCAATATACCCTTACAGCACGGCAAGATAGAATCAAATGAACCCCTTACTGCTCCTCTAAGCGGCAAAAATGCCTGCGCCTTCAGACTAAAATGGTCTGCAGAGGGGACAGCATTCTCATATACCAGTTCTAGAAGTTATAAGGGAAGAACTCCAGTACTGTACGCCCAGAATGCTTCTCTAACTATGGGCGGAAAAGAATATAAACTCATAGGAAAAGGAGGGAATGCGGGCCGCGCCTTACAAACGCGTTGGTGGATATGGGATCCCTCCCTGAATGGTCAACTAAATTTTGCGGATGTACCAGAAGGTCTATGGGACCTGGATCCAGTATTAGACGACTGCCTGAAGAACTTGTGTGAAAGCCAGGAATTCACCCGAATTATCATATCAGAGCAGATCATCCCCTGTGGAAATGGCATCAGCCTGCAGGGGGAGATCAAAGAAGAAGGAATTGAAGTCTATTGCCACAAGTGCAACTAGTCTATTCTTTCTTAGGAATCTTTCTATTAGCTATGGCTTTAGCCTCTATGAAGATTCTTTTCACTATTCCATGACTTTCCCTGATTTGCTGTTCCAGTCTTCTGATAGATTCTTCTATCTCATCTGAGGTCATTTCGTCTTTAAACTCTACGTCCAGGGCCAGCAATACATTCTCAGGACCGAAGTGCATAGTAAGTGGTGGGTTCATTTTATGGACAGCCTCATCTGCCATCACCAGCTTAGTTACGCTCGCTCTAATTTCAGGCTCGGCACTCTCTCCTATCAAAAGCGCCTTACTCTCATAGGCCAATAAAATGGCAATAGCGGCGAGTATCGCCCCAATCACAATAGAGGCTATTCCATCAAATAGAGGCTCTTGGAAGGTATGGCCAAGGAAAACGCCAAGTAAGGCTACGACTAGGCCTAGCAGTGCAGCGCTATCTTCAAATATTACTGCAAAGGCAGCGGGGTCTTTACTGGTTTTGATGGCTTGCCAAAAAGGCATTCTCCCTCGAACTTTATTAAAGCTCTTTACCGCTAAAAATAGCGCAAATCCCTCAAAGATCATAGCTGCAATTAGTACGATATAGCTCAAGGTAGGATCTCCTATGGGCTCAGGATGTTTCAGATGTTCTATCCCTTCATAAAGGGACATCCCGCCTCCTATAGCGAAAATCAGGACAGCCACTATCAGGGACCAAAAGTATAATTCCTTCCCGTGGCCCATTGGGTGATCATCATCAGGTGCTTTTTTGCTGGCCTTGATACCATATAAAAGCAAAAAGCCATTCCCGGTATCTACCAGAGAATGGATTCCTTCAGAAAGCATAGCGGAACTTCCACTGATGCCTGCGGCTATAAACTTGGAAACGGCAATGGCTATGTTAGCGCCTATTGCTGCATAAATGGGTCCTTTAGCTGAACCTGCCATAATTTATCTGTTGATCGGGTTATCTTATTTGACCGTTTCCCCTGACTACCCACTTTTCCGTTACTAACTTCTCCAGAGCAAAGGGTCCTCTTGCGTGTAGTTTTTGGGTAGAAATACCTATTTCCGCTCCCAGCCCAAAAACTTCACCATCTGTAAATCTGGTAGATGCGTTGGCGTATACCGCGGCAGCGTCTACTGTCTGCAAAAATAGGGTTATTTCTGTTTCCTCCTCAGAAACTATTGCTTCTGAGTGTTTGGACGAGAATTTATCAATATGTAACAGGGCCTCCTCTATATTTTCCACCACCTTCACAGAACACTTAAAATCCAGAAACTCTCTCCCAAAATCCTCTTCTTCAGCCACCATTAAAGATGAGTAGCCAGCTAAGGAAAGAATCTGATGTGCTTCTTTATCTGCGAAAATCTCTACCTGATGTGCTGCCATTCCTTCTGTGATTAAAGGTAGAAAGCTTCCTGCTACTGACCGGTCTACCAAAATAGTATCCAGCGCATTACAGACAGAAGGCCTACTTACCTTAGCATTCACCACAATCTCAGCTGCGTTTTTCAGATTAGCATGCTTGCTCACATAGGTATGGCACACACCTGCCCCAGTTTCTATGGTAGGAATAGTGGCATTCTCTCGGACAAAATCTATGAGTTGTCTGGACCCTCTTGGGATGAGGATATCCACATACTGATCTGCAGATAGTAATTCTTTCACCAATGTTCTCTCCGTTGGCAGAAGGGTAACAGCATAGGGATCAAGGCCATGCTTTTGTAGTACCTGATGGATTAGCCCTACCAGACAGAGATTGGAATGATAGGCATCAGAGCCTCCTCTTAGCACTACCCCATTCCCTGAACGCAAACAAAGCGTTACCACGTCTATGGTCACATTGGGCCTGGCTTCATAAATGACGCCTACTACCCCAAGGGGAACACTAATCTTTTGAATTTTCAGTCCATTTGGACGGATA
>JBCDBC010000445.1:0-5077 GCA_039184535.1 Bacteroidota bacterium
ACATAGATTATGACTGGTACACAGAACTATCAGACATATATGTGGAGAATAACATCTTCCATAACTTTACGGGAGAGAAGGTCCTGAAAGGAGGATTCTCAGTGGGAGACGGAAGACCTAGTGGGTATGATCCTTATTCTCCCAAGAACTTCAAGCGAGCCAATAACCTGGATGTAAATCCGCAGGTAACCCAAAGTGGCGCTAAGCCTAAACCCTATTTTACCCTTTCAGAAAATAGCCCAGCCATAGATGCTGGCTTCAAAATTCAGGGACAGGCCTACAGCGGAAATGCGCCAGACATTGGGGCCATAGAATTTGAAGGGAATGCAGCTCCCCAAAATACGCCTCCTACTTTCACTGTGAGTGGAGACCTCGAAGCAGAACAGGATTTTGTAGATACTTTATCAGTCATGGTCAGTCCTGACCCGGTTCCTGTACAGGAGCAGGACCAGACAGTGACCTACACTCTCAAGCCTCCCACGGTGAACTTCGCCAATGTATTCTTCAACCCCAATACAGGAGATGTGCGTTTTACCTCTAAGGAGGGAGCATTCGGTTCACAAGTATTCACAATCACCGCTGATGATGGGCAGGCAGTGAATAATACTGCTTCCAGAGAGTTTCGATTGACCATTTCAGAGGAAGAAAAGAAGGATACTCTGGAGACGGGTGCGTTGCCTATCAGGGTAAACTCTGGTGGAGATGATTACCTAACGCCAGATGCCAAACTGTTCTATGAAGATCAATCCAAATGGGTGTTTGGAAGCTCTTCCAATTTCGAAAGCCCACGAGAAATCTCTGGTTCTACTTCAGATGTGCTTTACTATTCAGAGAGAGTAGGGGAGAACTTCAGTTATAGGTTTCCAGTCCCAGATGGAGTGTACGAAGTGAAGCTCCATTTTGCGGAAATCTTTTTTTTCGAATCAGGCCAGCGCATATTTGATGTAAGCATAGAAAATGGGCTGGCCTTATTAAACAACTTTGATATCCTGGCAGAAACCAGTCGAGATAGAGCCATAGTCAAGACATTTTCTAATATCATAGTCCAGGATGATACCCTATCTATAGACTTTTCATCCCAGGTGGATAATGCCAAGATCTCTGCTATTCAAGTTCTCTTAATAAGTGAGAATATTCCTGAGAATACACCTCCGGTCTTTAGTCTTTCTAAGGGTGAGCTCATTCTGGAGAATGATGAGCCACAACCACAGGTAGTGGATGTCATCCCTGCTCCAGTACCTACCTTGGAAAAGGGGCAAACAGTTACTTATAGCCTGAGCCCAGCCTCAGTCAATTTTGCTAGCATAGACTTCAATAAAAATACAGGTCTGTTCTCCCTCACACCCATACAGAACATGACAGGAAAACAGATTTTTACCATCACTGCAGATGATGGACAAGCTGAGAATAATCTTCACCAGGAGACCCTAAGTGTGAAAATAAGTTCAGCTGTGGTAGTGGAACCTATCCCCAAGGTCAGTATCCCTTTCAGAATGAATACGGGAGGTACTTCCTATGTATTACCGGATGGGACCTATTACCTGGCAGATACCTACTTCAATGAAGGTACATGGACTTTCGGGGTGAACAGACCCATCAATGGAACTGACATAGACTACATCTATCAAACAGAACGTGCCGGACCTGAAATCAACTATGAGATTCCGGTAGAGAATGGGGTATATAAGGTGGTACTTAGGTTTGCAGAAATATTCTTCAAGGAAGAAGGTCGAAGGCTCATGGAAGCCGGAGTAGAGAACAAAGGCTTAATTCTCGAGAATTTTGACCTCTTCAGTCAGTTAGGGATAGACAATGCTTTTGAGACTATTGTGAGAGAAGTGTCTGTATCAGATGGATTCTTATCCGTCTATCTCAAGGGCTTACAGGATAATGCCCAGATCAGTGGGATAGAGATTTACAGAAATGATGATGATAGCGTCTTTCCAGAAGTAGTGCGCTTACCATTTAGAATGAATGTAGGAGGGTTAGAACTGGATACTGGAAAGGGTACTTTTCAGGCGGATAGATACTTTGTGGAAAAGAGCAGCACTTCCTTTGTAAATGGGCAGGTGGAAGATGACCTTCCTGCTGCTCTTTACCAATCTTTTAGAGAAGGAGAAGAAATTGGCTATCGCATCCCTGTGGGAGCAGGAACATTTGATGTGAGGTTATATTGGTTAGAGTGGACTTATGATTTTCCCGGAGAAAGGATTTTTAGGGTAAAAGTCGAAGATAAGATCACCCAGCCTGAAAATTTAGATGTATTAGCTTATCAGATAAAGCAAGCTGCTTACTCACAGGATTTGCTAGGGGTAGAGAATGTAGATGAATGGCTTGACATAAATCTGATCGGGCTAAGAAATCAGGCAATGCTGGCAGGAATAGAAATATTGGAGGCCGGTAGTCTTACCCCCACGACCTCTATTCCTCCTATTTTCAGGTTAAGTAAGACAAATGTCTCTTTACCAGCTAATTCGACTCAGATTCAGCAGATAAATGTGATCCCTGCAGAATCTCTTCCTACTACCTACAAGTTAATTCCTGAAATCAGTTTACTCACCAATATTTTGATTGAGGAGGAAACGGGTGATATTTCTTTTATTCCCTTGGCAGGCCAAATAGGAGAGGAGCAGTTTATCGTTGAGGCTTCTCATGAAGGGACGGTTTATCGCCAATCATTTAAGATTGAACTAAAGGCTATTAGCGCACCTGATCCTTCAGATAGTGTATCCTATGCTGTGAGGATTAATGTGGGGGGAGAAGACTATATTCACTCAAACGGAACTACTTTCTCTTCAGATGTCTTCTACGATCAGGCCTCCTCAGCCTTTATAAATAGCGCTCCTATCTCAGGTACAGCAGATATTCAGCTTTATCAGTCAGAGAGAATAGGCAAAGAGATCAGCTACCAGATACCAGTTGAGAATGGTGAATACGATATGTATCTACACTTTGTAGAAACTTTCTGGAATGAAACTGATAGGAGGCTTATCCACGCAGATGTAGAGGGGCAGGTCTTATTTGAAGGCTATGATATTTTCGCAGAGGGGGGAAAGAATAGGGCTGTTATAAGGTCTTTCAAGGGCATAAGCGTGGAAGATGGTGTATTTAACTTCCGACTGTATGCATCAAAGAATGTGGCTACTATCAGTGCTATTGAGCTGGTGAAAAACAATGGAAATGGAGGATTACAACTCCAGAATTTACAGCAGTCTGTTCGCATAAATGTAGGTGGAGAGGACGATATGGCCTTTGGAGGATATATATTCTCCCAGGATGTATTCTATGGGCCTTCTACCGCATACTATTCTTTACAGCAGCAGGATATCATGGATACTAACTATGACGAACTGTACAAAAGTGGCAGACAAGGAGATCCAGATGAACCCTTAGCTTATGATATTCCCGCTGTCAACGGAGAGTATGAGCTTTACCTTCATTTTGCAGAGCCTAATCCCTTTAACACACAGGCTGGTCAGCGTGAGATGCTGGTAAGTTTAGAGGGAGAAATCATAGATCCGGCCATAGACATAGCTCAAGAAAAGGGTACTAGTACGGCCTTGGTTAAGCAATATACCGTTTCAGTAACTGATGAAGAGTTGAACTTGGCTTTACTCCCATTAAATGGGAGATCTATTCTCTCAGCCATAGAATTACTTTCTCCTACTGACTATGAGAAGGCCATAGTTCTCCAACCTGTATATGCTAGTCAGGGTCTTTCTCAAGGATTTACAAACGCAGCCCTGACCGTTTTTCCAAACCCTGCCTCAGATGGAGTAAAAGTCTTATTGGAAGGGGAGTGGGAAGGAGAGCTTACCCTCAGCCTCAGAAACCAACTAGGGCAAAAGATCCGTTCCAGCAGTTACACCAAGGATACCTGGATATTTAAGGAAGGGATCTCTCTAACGGGCTTAGCGAAAGGATTATACTGGGTGCAGCTAATTGGAGGAAAGGAGAGCCAGAGTATAATGATTTGGAAGAAAGCAGAATAGGTTAGGGCATAAAAAAACCGAGCTAGGCCCGGTTTTCCTCAAAGTACGAATAATCAATTGCTAGGGATTAGGGATCACCAACTCCTGACCCGGATGGATCAGATTGGGGTCCTTTAAAATGTTGGTATTGGCATTGAAAATCTTCATGTATTCTCCCGCCTTACCATAATATGCTTTAGCTATTTTTCCTAAGGTGTCTCCAGATACTACCGTGTGCTTGTGATAGTAGTCCGTAGTGGATACTTTGATATCGGCCACCAGATCAGCAGGAACTTCTCCACCGATCTCTTTGATCTTATCCCACATTTGGTCCTTCTCGAACTGAGTGGCTGCAGTCCCTCCAATGTGAAGCTTCCCTTCCTTCTCTTCTACATACCCATCTTTTACGCCAAATGATTCACCAAGATCCAGTACAGCTTGGTATTTAGGTTGTATTGCCATTGTGATAGTTTGTGTGTAACTGTCTGATTGCCTGCGAATTTACATAATAGTTTGCTAATTCAAAATTCTCCCAAAAAAGAAAGCTAGGAACCAAAGAAATGGTTCCTAGCGTCAAAATGACTACCACAATTGTTGATCGAATTATAAATCTATTTCTTTAGAATCTTCGCCCTTAGTGATGGTTGCTTTCCTGTCGCAGTCTCCATCTCCGAAATCTACCATAATACTATTTCCGCCTTTAGAGAGTGCAACCGTACCTGATACAGGTACTCCTATGCCTACTACTCTACATCTTCTCTTGATCACCAGGGTTTCTTGAATAGCTCTGGAGTAGGCTATCCCTTCTCTGTTTACGCCCCCACCAGAACCTTCTATCTGATATTCATCATTTAGCGGTCTGCTTCCGCGAACCCATGTACGGGTATAGGAATTTTCTCTGGTCGCACTACTCCCGTCGGGCCAGGTAACCCTCCCTCCTGTTAAGGTTGAATTCAAGCTGATGAAATCATTGAAGTCTTCAGAAACATTAGTTACGGTTCTGGTGCCTTCGATTTGTACCTCATTCACAAAGAAATCTACGAGCTCAGTAGTAATCACAGATCCTGGTAGGTACTTAGGGCCTGTATAGGTGATCTTTATGGTTC
>JBCDBC010000446.1:0-5066 GCA_039184535.1 Bacteroidota bacterium
TGGGGGGGGGCGGGGTGGTTGGGGGGGGGTGGTGTGGGGGCTGGCCCGGTTTTTTTTCGGTAGTGTCCTTACCTGGGGCGGGGTCAGCGGGGTCGGGCGTGGCACAGTGTGCCTTACCAAAATTTGACTTTCTCAGTGGTGCTTTATCCTACTTTTTTAGGGGCTTCGCAGGGTTTTGCGTTGCATATGATGACGGCGCTTGCGCTTCGTCAGGTGTTGGCTGCTTATGTTCCTGAGGGTTTGATGGCTAAGTGGCCGAATGATTTGTACTACGGGGATTGGAAGTTGGGGGGGGTGTTGATTGAAAATAGGATCGAGTACAATCAGCTTGGGGCTTCTATCATTGGCATTGGGCTCAATGTTTTCCCGAAATCTACTTCTAGAAAGAGACATTTTCATGCTTGGAATACCTTACACCATTCAGGAGATTGCCCAATACGCTTTGGCGCTAGACCTTTTCCAGGGAGAATTTGATCCAGCCCCTGTGAAATATTTAGCCTGGGATAGCCGCAGCATTTCTCACGGAAGAGAAACCCTTTTTGTTGCCCTAAGCACTGATAACAGAGATGGACATGATTACATTTCTCAAGCATATGAGAAAGGCGTGAGAAACTTCCTCACTTCCCAGAAGCTTCCTTACGCTGATGTCAATTATGCCCTTTGTGAGAATACCCTGGAAACTTTACAGCTTTGGGCAAGAAATCACAGAAGACGGTTCGACTATCCTGTGATCGCCATCACAGGGAGTAATGGAAAAACTATCGTAAAAGAGTGGCTGACCACCTTACTGGAAGCACAGTTCCAGGTGGTCAAAAGCCCCATGAGCTACAACAGCCAGATAGGGACCCCGGCCTCTCTTCTTCAACTACATCCCATGGCGGATTTAGCTATTATAGAAGCGGGTATCTCCCAACCGGGAGAAATGGACATCCTAAACGAGCTCATTTTCCCTACTCACGGCATACTCACTCATATGGGAGATGCACATGCGGACGGCTTCTCTTCTTTTGGAGACAAACTGGATGAGAAAGCTAAACTCTTCCAGGGCGTCAAGCAGGTATGGATGCACGCTGATCAGGAAGAGGTATTCCAATCTATACAAGCAAAGAACTTGGCATTAGTTTCCATAGGAACATCACCCGAAGCAGATCTTCAAATCACTTCCATCAAGCCTTATGGAAAAGGCACTATGCTCCAGATCTTAGAAGACTGTCAGACCCTGGAAATCACCTTGCCACGAAGAGATAAGGCTTTCATAGAAAACGTAACCCTTAGCATGCTGGCCGCCCGAAAGCTGGGTATGGAATGGGAAGAGATTCAGGAAAGGGTATCCCTTCTCTCTCCGGTAGAAATGCGGACAGAAATGATCACGGATAATCCTGAGATCACCATAATCAATGACGCCTATAATTCAGACCTGGAATCCATCCGAAATGCCTTGCAAGTGCTGGTGAGAAATAGCTCTCATCCTAAGCACATCCTTATCCTCTCAGACATCATGCACCTGGGGGATCAGCAGGTCCAAAAACATCAGGATATCCTTAAGGAAGCCGAAGACTTGTTAGGAGCAGGACAGGTGTATACCATAGGGCCTGTTTTTCATAGCTTGAGAAAGGAGAATGCCTACCCGGATACGGAAGCCTTCATGAAAGCGGCCTCCTATGAGCCTTTCCGGGATGCAGTAGTCCTCCTAAAAGGTGCCAGACCTTTTCAGCTAGAGAATATTCTTCCTTTGCTAAATCAGAAGCTGAACTCCTCTGCCTTTGTCATAAATCTGGAAACCCTCTCAAATAACTACCGCTACCTGAAATCCCTACTACCGGAAGGCACCAAAACCATGTGCATGGTCAAGGCCTACGCCTATGGAAGCGGCTCCTGGGAAATAGCCTCCGCCCTGGAACAAGAGGGTGCTACCTACCTTACAGTAGCCTATGCTTCTGAAGCTATTAGCTTACGCCAAAAGGGTATACGCATGCCCATCATGGTGATGAATGCCGACCTGGACAGCATCCCAGAACTTTTAGCTTATGACATAGAACCCCAGGTATATAGCTTGGATTTCCTAGAGAAATACCTGCAGAAAGCGCGCCTCTCTGCCCAGTCTCGCTACCGCATCCACCTGAAGCTGGAGACAGGCATGGGCCGTCTGGGCCTCAAAAAGGATGATTTAAACCGACTGGTCTCCCTAATCTCACTCCATCCAGATCTGGAAGTCATTTCCGTCATGACACATCTGGCAGCGGCTGATGAAGCAGAGGCAGACGCCTTCTCCCAGAAGCAGGTAAAACGCTTCCAGCAGATGTATGCCTACCTGCAAGAGAACCTGGGCCTTCAGGCTTTCCGACATGTGCTGAATACAGCCGGTATCCTTCGCTTACCGGAATACAGCTTCGAGATGGTGAGAATGGGCATAGGCTTATACGGCATTTCGCCCACGGATTCCCTCCAATCCGAACTCACAGAGATAGGCAGTCTCATCACCCAAATCTCCCAGATACAGGAGCACCCATCCGGTACCTCCATAGGCTACGGTCGTGCCCAAACCACTACGCGAGATTCTCGCATAGCCACCATCCCGCTAGGCTATGCTGACGGCATCCCCCGCTCTCTGGGTAACGGTAAGATCTCCTTCCTGATTAACGGACAGCTTGCTCCTACCTTTGGGCGTATCTGCATGGACATGCTCATGCTGGACGTAACAGACATCCCCTCCGCCAAGGCAGGAGATGAAGTGGTCCTCATAGGCAAGCAGGGAGAACAGCAGGTATCTGTCATAGACCTAGCGAAGGCAGCAGATACCATCCCTTATGAAATCTTGGTGCGGATCAGCCCCAGGGTGCGGCGGTTGTATGTGCGGTGAGAAAATGATTTCGTAGAGACGCAATGCATCGCGTCTCTACAAGGAGGTGTATAACCCTTCCGCTACCGCCCCGTTTCCCTTTACAAGGAAACAACCCTACAATCCTATCCAGTAGTAAGGGCGTAACATTTTACGCCCACAGCCCTTCATAGGAAGTTATCCATTTTCTGATCCTGGTTTAACTGAGATAAGCCCCCTTGGTGGAATGGGCGGAAGATGTTCCGCCCTTACTTTTTTAGGGGGCGTCAGCTGAAGCAGACTATCCATAAAACGTCCGTCATCGCGATGGGATAGAAGGTATGGACTGTGGGTCGGCCGCGATCTTGTGCGCCATTGTCAGGGAAACCGCTTTCAGGATGGGACGAGATACCGGATACCCCTGCATCCTTCCCCAAAAGCCCTCCGGTATGATATTATAAGGAGGAGGGGAATTTAATTTCCGTCAAGCCTTATGGCCTGAGCCTCCCTACAGGCCCAAAAAGAGAGTAAAAGGGTAAATACTCGCTGCGCTCAGAAAGGCAGAGGGTAAGGCCCTAGCGGGCCTAGTACCTGGAAGTAACTGCCACGGTAGGCTGGAAGATAGGCGAGGCGGAAAGCCACGCGGCAATAGCCAACACCGTAGTCCCACGAGCCCCCACGAGCCACTCGATATTGTCCCCTAGGCTGATCTATCCAAGCCGATCCATTATTCGGAGCTTTTTTATAATCACTATGCCAGTCATCTTTACACCATTCCCATATATTTCCTGACATATCATAAAGCCCAAGCTCATTCGGATCTTTTCTGCCTACTGGATGTGCTTTCCCATTATTTCTGATTACCTTATCAAGAGCCCACTTCCCACTAAGTTTTTTATCTCCTGAGTTTTCCCAAAACCAGCCTACTTCTTCCAGTTGATTACTCCCTGCATAGGTATATCCTTTAGATAGCTTACCCCCTCTGGCAGCGTACTCCCACTCAGCCTCTGAGGGAAGGCGGAACTTCATGCCCGTTTGTTGATTTAGTTTCTCGATAAACTTTTGACATTCCTCCCAGGAAACCTGTTCTACAGGCCGTTGTAAATCTCCTGTAAAACGAGAAGGGTTTTCTCCCATGACCTTCTCCCACTGGGCCTGGGTAACTGGATATTTTCCTATATGAAAGTCTTCAAGACTAACTTGATGAATGGGTTTCCCATCATAATTACCATATCCCCCCATCATAAAATTGCCTCCTTCTACTTTCATCATTTCCAGTCCTAAAGACCTGAGGAAGGGGGGGGCTTCAGGATCTTTGGGAGTAGGATTTACTTTCCGGGGGACTGGCTCACTCTTTTTTTCTTTGGCAGAAGAATCTTCTTTTCGATAGAAACAGAACTCTCCTTTATGAAGCTTTCCATAGATTTCCAGATGGCGAGCTTGTGGCATCTGAGCGCTCGAAATTTTCTTTTTAATGGCCTGATATAATCCTTCTGCTCCTATGGCAGCAGCTCGCTCTTCGTTTAAATGCTGTAAAACCGCCTGTGCAAAAGGGCTATTTAGTCCTTCCGGCCCATCTGAAACTATCTCCTCGGCACCTGAAGTAATGGCGTATCGGGAGGTAGCCTGATCATATTGACTCCCGGTAGCTCTGGCTTTCACAAAAAAGCTACCAGCAAAACAGGCATCTATTAACAGGAATATGTGATGCGCCTTCATGGACCGGATATAGCGCATGACTGTTTCATTGGCCAGCCAACTGTCTTCCTCCTCCTTTTCTCCCTCAACGGGAATCCAGAAACCTTCCTCTGTGATCACATCTTTTTTTCCATGCCCGGAAAAATAGAGGATGAGGTTATCTTTTTCTGTAAATGTCTGGGTAATTCCTTTTAGGACTTTGATGATGTTCTTTCGGCTGGCATATTCATTTTTAAGGAGATGAATATTTTTCTGCTGGAAGCTGTACTCCTTCTCCATGAGCTGAGCAAAGGCTTCCACATCCCTAACAGCATTGTTCAGTTTACTGACATGCAAATACTCATCTATCCCTATACCCAAAAGATGATTGGTCCTCTTTTGGGAGGGTTTAAACTTCGCTGGTATACCTTCAATTATATCTCTTTTTTTATTCCCGGCCATGAAATATGTGGCTACCTACTTATTAATGCATCGTGAAAAGTTTCGGTAAATTAAAATAAGAGAGATTAGGGAGGTGTGCAAGTGGGGAGGCTATGTAGTTAGGGCTAAA
>JBCDBC010000447.1:0-5062 GCA_039184535.1 Bacteroidota bacterium
CCATATACAGCTATAAAGATGTTCTTATTTATAGATCATAGTAACAAACCCACATCTTCTTCCTCCCACGAGTTTTTTCTACCCGAAAAAGCCCCTTTCCGCCTATTTAATTTTCTGCAATCATAGTTCCACCCTATATTTGTGTTCTACAAACACATTAGATGCAAAACCCTATTCGCTTAACTGTAGATGCTGTCGTTTTCGGCTATGATGCCGGGAAGATTTCTGTGCTGCTGGTGAAGCGTAAGTATAATCCTTTCCAGGATGCCTGGGCCCTTCCAGGCGGGTTTGTGTCAGAAGATGAAAACCTGGAGGACGCTGTAACTAGGGAGCTACTGGAAGAAACAGGGGTTAGCATCAATTATCTGGAGCAGCTATACACCTTTGGGAAGTTGGGAAGAGACCCCAGAGGGAGAGTAGTATCTGTGGCTTATTTTGGATTGGTGAAGCCAGCGGCTTTTCGGATTAAGGCAGCTACAGATGCCAAGGAAACGTCTTGGTTTGACATACAGAAACTCCCCAAGCTAGCCTTTGACCATGACAATATCTTAAAGATCGCCATTGAGAGGCTAAGAGGAAAAATCATTTACGAACCCATTGGGTTCGAATTACTGGATAAGAAGTTTCCCTTTTCTAATCTGGAGAAATTATACACTACCCTGCTCGGCAGAGAAATAGACAGAAGAAACTTCCGTAAGAAGATCTTAAGCCTTAAGGTTTTGGATGAGTTGGATGAGAAAGTTTCTCAGGGACCCGGTAGACCGGCCAGTCTATTTAGTTTCAACAAAGAGCGCTACTTCAAGCTCAAGGCAGAAGGCATCATTTTCGAGATTTAATTCTCCGGGAAATCTGGTTCTTAGGTCCTTAAACTCTCTATTTACCACATCTAGCTATGTCGTTTCGAGAGCCTCAACGACCTTATTAGGGACTCTTTTTTGAATCACTTAGGCATGACTTGAGTTTTGGAAAGTACTAATTTAAGTCCTCCCCACTAACCTTCTCATTTTAATCATTCTCGTAAAAACCAGCTTGAAATATTAGTTATAGGAGGCCGCCTCACCACCGATCGTGGGCGGATTGAAGAGCTGCATTGGTGAGGTAAAGCGTTTTTGCTTCGTTTTGGGGCGAATGCCAAAATGAAGGCCCGCGGCAGGCGGCACAACACTGGATTATAGCTAACGCTTAATCAAAATTGAGACTCATTTAAGCTTAGAAATAATCTGCCCTCTCATCTTGGGTTCCTCCTTTAAGTCTACCAAAGCCTTAGCCAGTGCCTGCATGATCATCTCATGGGTAGAAGCCTTCTGAATGACATCAGCAAAGGTAATAGGAATATGCCGAATGAGTTTCCCGCTCCCATGTAACACTCCTTCCGCATCATCCAGTAAGGTGCCTTTATTAAATCCCAGATTGAAGGCCTTAGCATATAGCGCCAGGTGGCAGTAGGTATGCTTCATTTTGTCAGAAAGAGAGTAAGCCACTACTAAGGCATGAGTGTTGTACAGTAGCTCATTTGCCTCGGGATAGATTTCCAACATCAAGGCCCTCAGCTGATGGAAGCAGGCTACCATATCTTCAGGCTTTTCGGAAAGTAGGTCTATGAATGGAGTAGGAAGAGGTCTGGCTGTTTCCATAAATTGGTAATTCAAATTTAACTTGAGATTATTTTTGTAGCCCACCATCATACAAGATCTCATCATGGGAACGAGCATCCAGCAGAGGCAAGGATTGATACTCATCTACTAACAATCTAAGTTTATCAGAAATACCTTTACGTTTTTCTACACTTCTCTGCCTTTCCAGCTCTAATTTTTCCTTAATAGCATTAGTAACTGCCTGAGTCAAATTCTCTCCAGTGAGCTTGGCTAATTCTCTAGCCATTTCATAAGCCCTATCACTTTTAATATTTAGCTGCATAAACGGTACCTCTTAGTCCTATAATACTACGGAGACTAAATCAAAAAAGTCAAAGAAGATCAATACTTATCACTTACAACCATCCCTTCTAAAAAAAATCTCTTCAATCTGTCCTGTTCTTCTTTTCTCAATTGACATAAGGGAAAAGTTATGTACCTCATGAAAACACCACTACCGGCAAAGGCTACTAAGCTAAGCCACTCCGTAGAAATCAATGCCTCCAAAGAGCAGGTTTGGGAAATTGTTAAGCAGATAGGAGACATCGCTAACTTCCACCCACTTGTAAAAGAATCATATCGCATAAATGAAATTCCTGGACAGGGCCCCAAAAGAGTGTGCAAACTGCTCCCTATGGGAGAAATGGTGGAAGAAATCGTAGAATGGCAGGACGGACATGGCTTTGCGGCCGAAGTCATAGGTGGAAAAATGTTGCCTCCTCATACACTCATGATGGGAAAGCTGAAGTTGGAAGGGAGAGGCACACGCACCTTGGCTACCTTCACCTTTTCCTATCTACTTAAGTATGGGTTTGTGGGAAGAATCATGAATATTCTCCTCGTCAAGCCCCAATTCAAAGCTGCCCCAGTCAAATACGTGGAAGGCCTCAAGGCTTATGTGGAAAGTGCCTGATCTATAGAGCGAGTGATCATTTCTCGCTCAGCGTCTGAGGAGCTGAGTTCAAGGGCCTGGTTAAACATGGCTCTTGCTTTCTCTGACTTACCCGTTAAATGGTTTAACATGCCTTTGACAAGGAAAAAGAGTGCCTGCTGCGATAGGTATGGATCAGGACTAAGTTGATCTAAGTCTGTTAATGCATCTTCTCTTTTGCCAAGATAGAAGAGGGAAATAGCTAAATTCAGTTTTACGATAGGGCTCGGTTGGAGTGCCTTTAAGAGTTCATATTGAAAGTGAATGCTTTCCCAATTAGTAGAGGCGATATCCTTAGCCATACAATGCTCAGCCATGATACCAGCCTGAAGGTGATATACACTCATCTGCTCTGTTTCAGTCGCTTCTGATAGGAACTGGAGCCCCTTCCCAATGAGTTCCTGATCCCAGTTACTTCTATCCTGATCCTTTAGTAAAACCAATTCTCCTAAAGGAGTTACCCGACTCTCAAACCTGGCTACGGACAGATACATTAAGGCCATTAGTGCTTTCCCTTCTGAAAGGGAAGGAAAGGCTATCAATACCTGCTTGAGTAGGCGCATGGATTCATAACATAAGTCCAGACGAATATGCTCTTTCTGAGAGATGGAAAAATAGCCTTCATTAAACAGCAGGTACAGCACCTTTAGTACCATGCTAAGTCGGTCTTCATCTTCCTTAGCAGGTATTTCCCAAGGTATCTCTCCATCTCTAAATTTCTTCTTGGCTCTGTAAAGCCTTTTTTGAATATTCTCCTCCGAGGTCAGTAAACTACCAGCTATTTCGGCTACACTTAGTCCACATAAGATTTTTAGACTCAAGGCTATTTGAGAAGCTGGTGCTAACTCAGGATGACAACAGGCGAAGATCATCCTCAAGTTATTATCCGTAATCTCAGTTTCTGTATGATACGCCTCCAGCCACTTTTGGCTGATTTTCTCCTGAAAAAGCTGATCTCGCTTCAGGAGGTTGATCATCTTTTTCTTAGCCACATCCATTAGCCACCCAGCTGGATTCTTTGGAATACCCTTTACACTCCACTTCTGCATAGCTTCTACCAATGTATCCTGAGCTATGTCCTCAGCCTTTTCTACCTCAGCTAATCCAAAATAGGCCACCAGCATAGAGACCATTTTCCCATAGCTATGACGAAAAAAGTGTTCTACTAACTCCTTGGCTGTATGTGAAATGTGCTTACTCATTAGGAGACCAAAGGTCTGAGAATGATGTGGAAGTACTTGAGTAAGGGAGAACTTTCCGCAATCCTGGTAGCATGGTCTAAGTCATTTGCTTGAATCAGGATAAATCCTGCTATGATCTCTTTGGATTCCAGAAAAGGTCCATCAGTCAGTACCTGCTCTGTCTCCTTTATGAGTCGTCCTTCTCTTTCCAGGCGATTATCCTGTAAGATGACCTCTCCCATTTTCTGCGTCCAGGCACGGTACTCTTCAAGTCTCTTTTGAAGTTCTTCAGGAGAATAGTCTAACTCTCCCTTTCCTTTCAGTAGCATGAGGTACTGTTTCATGGCTTATAAGCTTTGATGCATCATTTCTGCCTTAACTTTAGCTAAGGCAAGGTCCATCATGGACCTCCACTCATCATGGTACTCAAAAGATACTTCAAACCATCCATTTAATGGCCCACGTTTCTTGAAGGGATTAAATAGGGTCAACGGAATTCCCATGGAGGTGGGGTCAAAAGACGTCCCCAATTTTACTACCAGCTTTTTCTTTCTGGAAAAGAAAGCAAAAACCTTCCCTCTATATTGGAGGGCATCTGAGCTCATCATTTTGCCAAGCCTGACATCTTCTTCTTGCTCACAGAAGTCAGAACGTAATTTTTCGAACTGTTTTCTCTCCATCTTTAAGGTATGTCAAATGAGAGAGACAAAACTGGACAGTTAAAAGAAACTTTTCTGCTTATTTTATCTGCTCGTTCCTGATGCCTTCTCCAAAGTCATTCAAAAGTCCCCAGACCACATTCAGCTGTTGATTTGCCAGGCGGGTTTCGGGGATGACATTAGTAAGAATGATTCTGCCTACTTCTTTTTCTGCATTAAATCGCATTAGGCAAACTATGCCGGGATCTCCTCCATTATGCCCTACCATAGGACCTCTCCTTTCCCAGAAAATACCATAGTTTCTCCCTTTTCTCACTTGCTGAGATTCAGACAGGGAAGGTTCCATCATCTTCTGATAAGACTCCGGGCTTATAAGTTTTCCTTCTCCAAAGTAGCCTTTCATTTGAGCTTGCAGGTAGGTACTTAAGTCCTTCGCATTAGTGAGTAGCCCTCCATCGGGATAGGTGATTAGGGTGTATCGTGGGATGACCTTTTTATTGAAGAAGTGGAGATCTGCATGTTTACTCATGTCTATGTCATCAAAAGACCAGCCGGTATCTGTCATCTCAAGTGGTTTTAGGATTCGCTCAGAGGTGAAGTCATCATATGACATACCGTAGACGATCTCAATGATGTAGGCGGCCAGGGTAGCTGCAG
>JBCDBC010000448.1:0-5060 GCA_039184535.1 Bacteroidota bacterium
ATGAATACCAGCTTTGTCAATATTAAGGTAGACAGGGAAGAAAGACCGGACGTAGATGATATTTACATGAATGCCTGCGGACTGGCTTCCAAAAGCTGCGGCTGGCCATTGAATGCCATCACCCTACCGGATGGAAGACCTATTTTCATAGGGACTTATTTCCCTAAGGACCAATGGGTAAAGATCCTGACTAGTATCACAGAATTATATGAGAAAGATCCTTCTAAAGCAGAAGGCTATGCCAGCCAACTTACCCGGGCTGTCCAGCAGCTAAACGGGATAGTAAAAACGCCGGGAGAGCTGACTCTCTCAGCAGAAGATGTACAACAGATGGCTAGCCTTATCATTAAGGAGATGGACCCCAAAAAAGGCGGTAGAAAAGGAGCGCCTAAGTTCCCTATGCCCAATATTCACCAATTCTTACTGTATGAACACATAGCTCAGAAAGGGGAAGCCAGCCTGGAAACGGTCAACCTCATTCTTACCCAAATGGCCCGTGGAGGTATTTACGACCAGCTTGGCGGTGGTTTTGCGAGGTACTCCACTGATGAGGACTGGAAGGTACCTCACTTTGAGAAGATGCTGTATGATAACGCCCAATTGGTGAGTCTGTATGCTAAAGCTTACCAGCTGACAGCAGATCCCCTTTACAAAGAAGTCACAGAAGCATCTCTTTCCTTTATCCAGAGAGAAATGACAGATGAAGAGGGGAACTTTTATTCTTCCCTGGATGCAGATTCTGAAGGAGAAGAGGGTAAGTTTTATGTATGGGAGAAAGATGAAATTGAGGGAATCTTAGGAGAAGATGCCTCTGTATTTAACCAGGTATATTCGGTAACAGAAAAAGGAAACTGGGAAGAAAAGAATATACTCTATCGAAAAAAATCCCTTGCTGAATGGGCTGAAGATTTGTCTCTCTCTGGAGATGTTCTCAAGAAAAAACTAGCAAACGCCAAGGATAAACTTCTTGTAGTAAGAGAGAAAAGAGTCAGGCCTGGCTTAGATGATAAAATCATCACTGCTTGGAATGCGCTCATGATTAAGGGCTATGTAGACGCCTATCGAGCGTTAGGAGACCCAGCATACCTACAGGCTGCTGTTACCAGTGGGGAGTTTCTGACAAGCAGAATGATGACCGCTGAGGGACAGCTTTTCCGTATCTACAAAGATCAAAAAAGAAGCATTCCTGCTTTCCTGGATGATTATGCCCAAACAGCAGATGCTTGTATTAGTCTGTATCAGGCCACCTTTGATACAACATGGCTGGAAAAAGCCAAACAGTTAGTCTCTTATGCACAGGAGCATTTCTATAATTCAAAGACGGGTATGTTTTACTACACCTCTGATGAGGACCCTGCCTTGATTTCCAGGCAGGTAGAGGTCGGTGATAAGGTCATTCCTTCCTCCAATTCTACCATGACTAGGGTGCTTTCTTACCTAGGGACACTATATGATGAACAAGAGTATAGAGATATGGCCAATCAGATGATTAAGAATGTACAAGAGGCCATACAGGCACAGCCTGACTATTACAGTAATTGGGCATTGGCCATTGTCCAGCAAACTCAGCCTTTGTTTGAAATTGCCATTGTAGGAGAAAAAGCAGAAGAGTACCGGACTGAACTATCACGTTCTTACCTGGGAGATGCTGTTTTACTAGGGAGTGAGAAAGAAGAGGATTTGCCTTTGCTAGAGAATAAATTTTTGGAGGGAAGTACGATGATATACGTGTGTCTGAATAAGACATGTAGATTACCGGTAAGGAATGTGGAAGCAGCTTTGAAGTTATTGAAGGAAGAGAGAAGTAGAATGAGAAACGCTAACTAGCAGTCCACACATTCCGTCATGCACCTTAGCAGTTTGAGTACTTCCTGATTCTGGATGCTGTAACAAATATTTTTTCCTTCGCGTTCTGAGGTCAAAATCTCAATATCTTCCAGGGCTTTTAGGTGTTGGGAAGCATTAGACTGGCTAATCCCCACATTCTCATAGATTTCTTTTACGGGTAATTTGCCTCTTTTTTGAAGTAGGTCCAGAATCTTGAGTCTTTGGGCATGCCCCACAGTCTTCATCATCCTGGCCATTCTTTTTAACCGAATCTCATCAGTACCAATGATTAACTCAGACATAATTATTCTTCTGAATCTTATGCTTACTTAAATAAAACTACATAGGGTAAACAAAATACCCTATGTAGTATGGTAAATTAGTTAGCTGAATGCTGATCTAATACATTCTTCAACATATTCTTAGGCATCATCCCAGATTGACGCCATTTTAATTCTCCTCCCTGGAACACCATAAAAGTAGGTACCCCTGTTACCTGATATTTATCAGCCAGAGCTGGATTCTTGTCTATATCAATCTTGATGATCTTTGCTTTTCCCTTCACTTCTCCTGCCAATTCTTCCAGCACGGGAGACATAGCTTTACAGGGACCACACCATTCTGCATGAAAATCTATGAGAACAGGTAGATCCGATTTGATAATTTCTGAAAATGATGACTTCATAAGTGATCAATATTTATACTTCTTATCTGCTCTTTTCTGAGCTTATTTATTCAGGCTTTTGAAGGGCTGCTTCCCCTTTCACTTCTTTCCAGGCAGTAATGCCACCTACAAGGTTATAAACTTCCGAAAAGCCCATTTCATGTAACATATTAGCTGTTTTCCCACTTCTACCTCCTCCTTTACAGTATACATACACAGGCTTACTTTTATCTAAGGTCTCCAATTGACTGCTAAAAGAGTCATCATGAAAATTCATAAATTTTGCTCCTTTGATATAGCCTTCCTCCCATTCTCCAGGTGTCCTTACATCCAGTACTATGGCTTCTTCCTCTCCTTCCATAGAAGTGGAAAATTCTTCTACGGACAAGTCTTTCATCACCTTAGGTGACTGTGTACAAGCCTGAGAAATGAACAATATAGACAGTATAACTGTCGATAATAGGCGACGTGAGGATAGTAGTTGGTTCATCACAGGTTATTATAATAGTTTAATACGATAATATAATTAGAACGTTTCAAGTTAAGGCCTTTCATAAGTCTATTGAAAGCAAAAATATTTTCTAACTTTGAGGCTACATGTAAATAAACTAAAACCCAAATGGCAGAGCTAACAGCTATTAATTCAGAGGCGCTGGAATTCTTCGAAAAGTACATCAATAATCCTTCTCCCACAGGATTTGAATCAGGAGGACAAAAACTTTGGCTAGACTATTTAAAACCCTATATAGATACCTATGAAGTGGATGCCTATGGATCTACTTATGGGATCATTAATCCCGAGTCTAGCTACAAGGTGGTGATAGAAGCCCATGCTGATGAGATAGCCTGGTTTGTCAATTATATCACAGATGATGGCTTTATTTACTTGATCAGAAATGGAGGATCTGACCACCAAATAGCTCCTTCTAAAAGAGTATTGATACACACAGATAAAGGGATGGTTCCTGCCGTATTTGGCTGGCCGGCCATTCATACCCGTAGAGGGAAAACCAAAGAGAAAGCACCTGAGATTACCAACATCTTTCTGGACTGTGGATGTACCTCCAAGGATGAAGTTCTGGAGCTAGGTATACATGTAGGCTGTGTGGTGACCTATGAAGATACCTTCATGACGCTGAATGATAAGTACTTTGTAGGGAGAGCCCTGGATAACAGAGCTGGTGGGTTTATGATCGCGCAGGTGGCCAGACTCCTTAAAGAAAATAATGTCAAGCTTCCCTTCGGGCTATATATAGTAAATGCTGTACAGGAAGAGATAGGGCTGAGAGGGGCACAAATGGTAGCAGAACGTATTCAGCCAGATGTAGCCATAGTTACTGATGTTACCCATGATACTAATACCCCCATGATAGACAAAATCCAGAATGGGGACCTCAAATCTGGGAAAGGTCCTGCTCTCACCATAGGACCTGCCGTTCAAAATAATCTGCTTAAACTGATCAGAGATACAGCTGCTAAAGAAGATATTAGTGTACAACTATCTGCAGCCTCCAGATCTACTGGTACAGATACTGATGCTTTCGCCTATTCTAATATGGGAGTACCCTCTGCTTTAATTTCTCTCCCACTAAGGTATATGCATACTACCGTGGAGATGGCACATAGGTCTGATGTGGAAGGAGTAATTAAATTGATTTATCATAGTCTCCTTCAAATCAAACACGGACAAGATTTCAGGTATTTTACTTAAAGAGAGTTACTTTCCAGGTATTCCTCTTTGGGAATGGCAAAGTAGAAAGAGGTGCCATCATCGCCATGGGTATTTACCCATAATCGACCCTTATGTTGTTCCACTATCTTTCGGCTTACTGCTAGTTCCAGTCCAGAGTATTCCCCTGCTTCTTTTCCAGAGAAGATCTTGAAAAGCTCAGAAGCCTTTTCCTGGGATATTCTGGTACCATCATTCCGGATACAGAACTCGTAGAGTTCTCCTTTTTCCTCTCCGGATATATAAATGGTACTGGAAGGGCTATCCTGATGAACCATGGAAAAGGTAATGAGATGCTGAAATAATTGGGATAGCTTTTTCCTGTTGGCAAACACCTCTGGAAGGGCTTGTAAGGCTATTTTAGCAGACTTACTTTTTACATGGGGTGGTAGTTCTTTCAGTGCTTCTGCCACTACCTCTTTGGTGTTACACACTTCAAAAGCATCTTCCTTGGAACCCGTTACTGAATACATCACTAATCCGTATAGAACTTCTTCCATTTTCCCCAGATTCGCTTTTACAGTATCCACATCTTCTGGTTCCACAGTATTTCCACTCAGTCTTTTACAGACATCCTGTATATTAGCTAATGGCCCTTGTAGATCTCTTGTAACAAGTTCAGAGAACTCAAGCAAATCCTCATTCAGGTGAGTTAACTGCTCATTCTGATAGGCTATTTCTTCATTCTTTTGTAAAAGGATATCATGTCCCTGAGATTGGGATCTAAACCTGGTAAGAAGGAGCCATAAAATAACCAGTAGGAGGATGAGTCCTGTAGCAAAGCCGTATGTATATAATCTATTCTGCCCCAGAGCAGTCTCCTGCTTCAGGAATTCCAAC
>JBCDBC010000449.1:0-5059 GCA_039184535.1 Bacteroidota bacterium
GAATTAGGATAAATTAGGGTTGATTTAAAAAGTAAGAATATAGAAACAGAAGGGTTTCCTCTATTAATCGAAGAGCCTGTTTTCCCTTATGATTGAAAGGAAAAACAGGCGTTATACTTTTGAGCGTTTTGTAATGGATACAGCTAAAAAAGAGCCTTAATACCCCACTCTTACCCTCTCCTCATGGATAAATCCCTGGCTATCTTCTACTAACAATTGGTAGGAACCAGAAGCAAGATTTCGGGTATCTATCTCATACCAGTTCATAGAGATAGGGACTGCTTTAGCCATCAACTGATTTCCTCCTTCATCACTGAGAGAAATCCCTACCCTATCACTTTCTTTATCTGTGACCTTGATTCTCAATTTATGAGTTTCGCGAGACTCACTTATGGTCAGGTAATCCCCTTCTTCTATCTCGTCTGCAGCTGAAAGTCTACTTACCCGAGCCATATGCAGGGCAGAAGGGGTGTAAAATGTTTTTACTCTTGAGTAGGACCTGGTTTCTCCTGGCACATAAGCTTTCACCCTGAATTTATACATAGAACCGGGAATGAGATTGGTCAGAACTATGCTATTCCTCCCATTAGATTTACGGGTCAGGATTTGTTGTGAGCCTACCCTTTTATATTGAACAAAGTATTGGGAAGCCTTACTGATTGGCGTCCAATTTATTTTTACTTGATCAGGTCGTATGTCATAAACAGCCAGGCTCAGTAGCTGATTTTGCTCACACCCCCCTGTACTAAAAATGGTGGAAGGAGAGTAACTACTCTTGTCATTCCTGTAAAGAGAACGGACCTGAAACTCAAAATCTGTACAAGAAGGAAGCTTTACCAGCCTTACGGCATCTCTGGTCGCAGTAAACTGCTGTTGCTGCCATCTAGTTCCCTTAACCGGCTTAAAGCGCACCTGATAGCCATTAGCCCTATTTACAGGAGACCATGTCAGAGTAGCCGTCCTGGAGCTTACGTTAATGGCCTCAAGACGTCTAGGAGTGGCTACTGCTATAGGTATTTCTGTAGGTTGTAAAGCCGGACTTAACAGGAGCTTCTCTCTTGCCCCGCCGGGGCTAAACAGACTTCTCATTCTGGACGCCTGCCCTTTGGTAAACATATTCATACAGGCATCATCTGTATAGTCCATGAAATTGCTGGTCATGTCCAGGGATCCACAAGTGGTTCTGGAAGATATACATCCATGGGTAGGTCCTGAAGCTTCAGGGGTATCCTGGACAAAATCATCATGTCCACAGGGGCCATCTCCCCAGATATGTCTAAGGTTAAGATAGTGTCCTACCTCATGGGTAGTAGTTCTCCCAAAGTTAAAAGGCTTTTTCAGGTTCCCTACTGTACCGAAATACTTATAGCCGATCACGACTCCATCTGTTTGTGTGGGTCCACCTGGGAACTGAGCATATCCTAACACTCCCATAGCCAGGTTACATACCCAGATATTCAGGTATTTATCTGCTGGCCATCCCGTTTTTCCTCCTTTGGAAGAATACTTTACTTCATTCTCAAATGATATGAAGCTTTCTTTATTTGTAAAAGTTCTGGTAATTCCTGAAGTAGGATTTCCGTTAGGATCTTGCTTTGCCAGCACAAACTCTATCCCTGTATCTGCTGCCAGTTTTCTGAAGTGAGCAGGCGTAGCATAAGCATCCGCATTCTTCCGCCTGTAATCTTCATTTAATACCTTGATCTGAGATTTTATTTGTTCGTCAGAGATATTCTGCGCACTGGTGTGATGGACCACATGGACCACTACAGGAATAGTGATGACATCTCTCTTCACCCTAAAGGTAGATATGGAAGCTCTTTTAGGGTGGAGACCATTATGTCGCTCTATTCTTCGAAGATTTTGCAGCACACTGGGATTCTTTCTTTCCAGATGCTTCATATATTCCATTGTACCACAGTTTCTTTTATCCTGCGCAAAACTGACAGCATAAAGGAAACCCATCCATACCAGAATAGATACGATCTTTTTCATGGGCGAATAACTTGATTGACTTAATACAAAATGTATACCATCAATTCATGTACTGGTTTTGAGAGCTTACACTAATGCGTATGAGTAGATGTACGTCGTATGGTAGGATTTGATACTAATAGATGTATGCTTGTGTATAAACTTACGAAACTCTGTGTTAAGAAATTGTTTTTTCGTGAAGAATTTGGTCAGCGGTAGTCAGTAAGTAATGGTCTCTGAATGTCTTTCCAGCCCCTAGACTATTTTGCTATTTGTAGCAAGATCGAAATAGGTAAATAGGGTCAAAGATATGAAAGGGATTTTATCCGGAGAATCATTTGAGCAGTTAGGAGCCAAACTTCTACAACAGGAGTTGAAGGCATGCCAGGCAGAGATTCTGGACATAGAAGCAGATAATCATGAATTCTATGCCATCTTTCACCAACGCCTGATTAAATCCCTCTACAACATTCTCACTCTCACAGACCTGCACAAAGAAGATAAAGAAGCATTTTCTCCTGAGAAAAGTCTCCCACTGATCGCACTGCAGGGAAGGAAAATGCTGGATGAACTAAACCAGATGATAGACCTCCATAATATGGAGAGCCAGCCTGAAGAAACCGCTGAAAAAGAGTTTAAACTTATCCACCTTCTGGATAACGTCATCTATGATTGGGAGGCATATGCCAGCATGAGAAAGCTGCCCATTTCCTACCAGATAGATGACGGAGTACCCTTGATTCTCTCCGGTGATCAAAAAGGGCTTGAACATGTGCTTTACAGAGTCGTTCAGTACCTTTTAGGCTTCTTGGAGCAGGGGGAGATCAGTATTAATGTAAAAGGGGAAAGGAAATATGACTCGGGTATCCTGCTTGATTTTAGCATTCAGTGTTTCTCCAATATGAAACCTGAAGACCTGGAACAGGCTTGGGAAACCTCTAATTATACCTTCGACTGGCCTATCACCTTTGCCCAGCGGAGACTTTCCCTTATGAATGGAGAGTTTGGCTGGAGAAACCCGGACCACTTCCCTGAAGGGCAGAACTTTGTCTATGGTACTGAATTCTGGTTTACGCTTCCCATGAAGCGCATTTCAGATAACCAGCCAGAACCTCAGGCCAGCAGCTCCGCCAACCTCCATTTTGACCTCCCTACGGAGGGGAGAATTCTGGTGGTGGAAGATAATCCCGTCAATCAACTCATCATAGCACGTAACCTGTCAAATTACGGCTTTGAGGTGAAAGTAGCCGATCACGGAGGGGAGGCTATCTCTATGCTTCAGGAGCACCCCTTTGATATCATCTTCATGGACATTAATATGCCTGTAATGGATGGTATTAGGGCTACCAGAATCATCCGCCAGGAAATCAATGATTCAATACCCATCATCTCTGTAACCTCAAACGTCTTCGAGTCTGAAAAAAGAAGGTATCAGGAAGTAGGAATGGATGACTACTTGCATAAGCCCTTTAGGAGAGACCAGCTCATTAAAATGGTTAAAAAGCACCTCCCTACCACAGTACAATCATAAATTTTCTTTTTTCAAATACAAAGCCCTGTAGTCTGCTAGATTACAGGGCTTGTTTGTCTGTGATAGAGAGTTCCTTTGAAGTTAGTTTGCCTCCTTAGGGAGGCTGAAGAAAAAGGTAGTCCCTACCCCTACTTCACTTTCCATCCAGATCTCTCCATTATGACGACCCAGTATTCCCTTGCAAATAGCCAGCCCTATACCAAGGCCTTTATCCCTTTGTCTACTGGTCCCTCTTCTAAACATCTGGAAGATGTGAGGAGCCACGCCAGGGTTTATCCCTCTGCCATTATCTTTTACTGAAATGACCCAGTGAGAATCTAATTCTTTCGCATCAATATGGATATTAGGCGCTTCCTTCTTTCGGTAATTAATGGAATTGTGAATGAGATTCTGGAATAATTGGATCATCTGAAGAGAGTCTGCAGGAACCACAGGTAATTCTCCAATCGTGATATTAGCTTTTGTCTCTTTAATAGGCATACACAGGATCTGGAAAACATCTTTCACTACCTGGTTCAAGTCGGTAAGCTTTAAGGCCTGAGGCTGGGTCTTAATCTTAGAATAAGACCTGATCCCTTCCAGCATTTCCATCATCCTCATGGCCCCTGAGCGGGCTATCTTTACATACTCCTTACTCTGATCAGAAAAAGAAGTCTTATCGTCTAGCTCAGCCAAGTCCAGGTAAGAAAGGATCATCCTGATAGGTTCTCTCAAATCATGGGCTACCACAGAAGTAAACTCCTGCAGATGATGATGACTCTCCTTGAGTGCGTCGCTGTGCTTAGTTACTGATTCTCCTAGCTGTTTGTTAAGCATATGGAGCTCATTTTGGGTTTGTAGCCTACTGATCACTACCCCCATCTGTTGACCTACTATACTGATAATCTTCTTCTCATACGAACTGAGAATGTGCCTCTTTTGACTAGCCACACATAATGAACCCAGGATCTGATCTCCCAAAAATACTGGAACGGATGCCATGGATAGGAAGCCACTAAGCTTATATTGATGTGGGACCATGAGGTCATAATTTTCCGTGATGAAGGGTTTTCCCTGTAAGAAAACCTGACTCATGGGGAAGTCGTAGATGGACATTCCATGATAGTGGGTCCACATACTTTCCGGAAGGTTGTAAGCATATTCCAGCTTCACCTTTTGGGTATTCTCATGTAGCAGAAATACGCCCCCGGCATCAAAATCCAGCAGTCTTAGCAGCTGCTGGATGATTTGACGATACAGATCTGTCAAATCTTCTGCCTTGTTTCCAGCCAGTAGCACTTTGTGAATGATGTCTGTGGACTTAGCATAACTCACTATGCTTTCTTCAAACTCTTTTATGTGAGAGATATCCTTATTGATCCACACCAGACCTTCCGGGCTCCCATACTCATTCCTCTTTAGGGACAAGGAGGCTAACACGTGAAGAGGTTTGTGGTTATGATGCATATGTATAACCTCTCCCTGCCAACTGCCTGTTTCCAGAACTGATTGCAAAACCTCTCCACTAGTAGTATTTACATATTCAGTATGGAGTAACATATCCAAGGGTTGATA
>JBCDBC010000450.1:0-5058 GCA_039184535.1 Bacteroidota bacterium
GCCTACCAAAGTAGTTTTGAATTTTCGTGTCGGTAAAATGAACTTTCGTAAATAGATGTATGACTTCCTTACTTTCTAACAACAACTCTTTCAGGCATGGAGTTGCCTGGGTACTCTTTTTTGCCCTCCTATTCCTGGGAAATGACCTTTGGGCACAGGCAGACATACTTACAGAGATAAATGAGAAAAGGGTTTCTCTCAATAAGCGCCATATGTACATCTTAGGTGCCTGGGGAAGCGGTAACATTATTTACGGTCTCATAGGTAGAGCTAATTCTGAAGGTTCTCAAAAGTACTTCCATGAAATGAACGCTTTCTGGAATGTGGTTAACCTGGGCTTGGCAGGTGCAGGCTTATATGGTGCTTATAGCAGCAGTCCGGATCAGTTTACCCTTTGGGAAACCTATGCTGAGCAGCAGAAACTGGAGAAGATTCTCCTGGTGAACGGAGCTTTAAACGTAAGCTACATATTGGGAGGGGTGCTCATGCAGGAACGCGCCAAACGCATAGAGAAAAATAGTGACCGATGGAAGGGCTATGGCAAATCCCTCGTCCTTCAGGGGGCCTTCCTTCTGGCCTTTGATAGTATGCAATTCATCCTGCATTATCAGGCACAAAAAGAGCTTAGACAAGTATTCGAACAACTTCATTTTCAGGGTAATGCGGTTACACTTACCCTTACTTTTTAGAAATTCTTTAGGGGGTTCTTTTGAAAAAGTTATTTAAAGGGTAATTTTCTAAAAATCACATACCCATGAGCATGAACCACATCCCCAAAGTTGATCTTGACAATTACACCAAAGGAGACGCAGCCCAAAGAGCTGCCTTTGTAAAAGAACTGGGAGATTCTTTCTCAGATATAGGTTTTGCTATCGTCAAAAACCACGGTGTTTCTCAAGACCTGATTGACAATGCCTACAGCTCCTTTATTTCCTTCTTTGACCTGCCTGAAGGTGTCAAAGACAAGTACGAAATTCCCGGTCTTTCGGGGCAGCGCGGCTATACCTCAAAAGGAAAAGAACACGCTAAAAACAGCAATGTAGGAGACCTCAAAGAGTTTTATCATATAGGCCAAACAGTGGAAGGAGATGATCCCATCAAGGAACTTTATCCGGACAATGTATTTGTAGAAGACGTTCCTGGTGTAGAAGAGTATGGGGTAGCCTTATACAAGTCGCTGGAATCTTCCGGTAAGCATTTATTGAGGGCTATTGCCACTTATCTGGATCTGGAAGAAGACTATTTTGATAGCAGAATCAAGAATGGAAATAGCATCCTCCGTCCTATTCATTATTACGGAATAGAAAATCCGGAGAATGTGCCTGATGGAGCTGTGAGAGCCGCCGAGCATGAAGATATCAACCTGATCACCCTCCTTATAGGTGCCAGCGCAGAAGGCCTACAGGTAAAAAATGCTGAGGGAGATTGGATAGCAGCCAATCCTGAACCAGATGAGATTGTGATTAATGTAGGAGACATGCTACAAAGGCTTACTAACAATCATCTTGCGTCAACCACCCATAGGGTAGTAAATCCTCCAAAAGAAAAATTGAAAGATCCCAGATATTCTGTTCCTTTCTTCCTACACCCAAGGTCAGAAATGGACTTGAGCTGCTTACCTCAGTGTGTAGACGAGGCGCATCCTAAGCAGTACACTGATATTACTGCTGGAGCATACTTGGAAGAAAGACTAAGAGAAATAGGGTTAAAAAAATAAGGTATGAGAATTATTTTATTGGCCCTGACTGTCGGTGTGTTTTTTGCTTGTCAATCTGGTGGGCATCAACATACAGAAAAGGCTGAGCATACTCACGAACATGCCCAGGAAGCTGAGGCAAATAATGAACATAGGCACGGGCACGCCCCGGGAGAGGCAAATGCCCACATGCATGAACGCCCCATAGAGGAGTTAATTGCTCAGTTTGATAGTCCTAGTAGATTGGCCTGGCAAAAGCCTGATACCCTACTCTACTACCTGGATAACTTTACCCGAGACGGCCTGAGTGGCAGAAGCATAGCAGAAATAGGATCAGGTTCTGGATACATTTCCTATAGACTGGCCAAACTAGCGGACAAAGTTATAGCGGTAGATGTAGATCAGCGCTTTCTGGACCATATTGAATCTGTAAGGGGAGATTGGCCTGAAGTAAGTGATAAGTTGGAAACTCGATTCACTGGATATGATGATCCTGGCTTGAAGGAGAATGAAGTGGATAAGGTCATCATTGTAAATACTTACCACCACATAGAGAATCGGGAAGAATATCTTCAGAAACTGAAGGGTGTATGTAAAGAGATCATTGTAGTAGACTTTAAGAAAGGGGAATTACCCGTGGGACCACCCGATGAGATGAAGTTGAGTGCCCAGGAAGTGTTGGCAGAGGCCTATCAGGCTGGGATTACTTCAGCCAGAGTTGATGATAAGGTGTTTCCCTATCAGTACATCATTATCATGGAAATTTAGGATTCATGAAAAAGTATCTTCTGGCCTTGCTCCCCATCTTTGTGCTGGGACTTACTCCCAGACCTACTATTACGGAGGACACTTCGCTGGAAGAGATCCTTCAAATGCTGGGAAAGCCTGCCCCGAAGCACTATATAAGTCCGGAAGATAGAACCCTCACCCTGGTCAAGCAGGGAGAAGAGCTAGTGAAAGAGGGAAGAACACTGGGACCTGACGGAAAGAAAACTCCTTATGTGAGTTTATTTTACGTCTGCACAGATTGCCATAACCTGGTTCAAGAGGACCCAGACCTTACTAAGAGTGATCCAGAAGCACGACTGATGTATGCTGCCCAACAAAACATTCCCTTCCTTCAGGGTACTACTTTTAAAGGAACTGTAAACAGAGAAACATGGTATAATGACGATTACGTCAAGAAGTATGGAGAATTGGTTTACGCAGCCAATGAAGACTTGGGAGAATCCATCCAGCTTTGTGCGCAGGAATGTTCTCAGGGGAGAAAGTTGAAAGACTGGGAGGTAAGGGCCATAATTGCCTACTATTGGAGCCTGGAATACACATTGGCAGATATTAAGGTTAGTCCTACCATCCTTAAGACGCTGAATGAAGAAGACCTTACGACAGAGACAAAAAAGAAGTTATTAGAGGAGCTCCGATCTCTCTACATGAAGAAATCTCCAGCTACTTTTAGCGATGGGCCAGCTGATAAGATAGCTGGCTATAAAGGAGCGGAAGATGGAGATGCTTTCAAGGGCGCACTTCTTTACAAACTTAGCTGTCAGGCTTGCCACTTCCCTAAGGGAGTTTCAGGGCTGGACCTGGACAACAGTAAGTTTACTTTCCGTAAGTTCAGAAGAAATATGGACAGGGACTCCTACTTCAACATCTATGACATAGTTAGGTATGGCACCTATGCCATGAAAGGCCACAAACCCTATATGCCCCATTACACTCTGGAACGTATGAGCCACCAGCAGGTGGAAGACCTGAGAGCTTATATTGAGCAGGAAGCGATTTAATCTTCTCCAAAAGGGGCCGAAGGATGACCTCTTACATTTTGTGAAGTATTTTTTCTCAACTCTTCGATCCTGAGAAAAAATCATATAGATTGCCTATCAAAAATAACCAACCATCATGAAATTTTCATCTCTATTAATTTTTTCATTTCTACTTTTCGCTATCATTTCATGTGAAGAAGAGTCAGTAACTACAACTGGATCTGACAATATAACTGGATCTGACAATATCGTTTCTGAACTGAGGGACCTTCCTCCTTTTCACCAAATAAAAGCATCTGGCTTCTTGGATGTGAGCATTTCAAAGGGCCCGGTACAAGAAGTAAGGGTGAGAGCTAATGATAATATCCTTTCAAAAATAATAACTGAGGTCCAAAATAATGTATTAGACGTAAAGCTAGAAAACGGGAGTTACGATAATGTTACCATATCTATTGAATTAATTCTCCCTGACCTGACAGCAGTTAGCCATGAGGGTTCAGGTACAATCAATATTACTGACATGGAAAACCTTTCTGAGCTTTCGCTATCCCGCAAAGGAGCAGGCGATTCGAATCTTAGTGGTTCTGCTTCCTCATTAAGTATCAAGATTGAAGGGGCAGGAGACGTAAACGGATTTTCATTTACGGGTGCAGATAGTAACGTAGAAATAATAGGATCAGGAGATGTAGAAATTACCGCCACAGATAATCTTACTGTTTCCATCTCTGGCTCAGGTAATGTGAGTTACAAAGGAAGTCCACAAGTAACTTCCAATATTTCTGGCTCTGGCTCTTTAATAGATGCCAATTAACCTTCACTCTCGGTAATAACATCAGAACTTAAACATTAATGCCTAATGGATCTTCTGCATCCTCTGAAAATGTCTATGATCAACACGGGGATAGAATCTAACAACCATTATTAGATGATGAGGAAGAAGTAAAGGCAAGGCTCTTAGAAAACTAATTCCTCTCGATCGAAAGTGGGCTTTTTCCTAGTACCTCCGCTTCTTCCCTATTCTAAAGTCTCGGGTAATGTTGAAACCGAAGTGGATATTATCTGTCATATTCCAGCTTCCGGAGGTTTCAGTGATGAAGAAGCGCTCTATCATGCCTCTGGCATTGCTTAAACTGAACTGGAAGACATGCCCACGTGTGTCGATTTCAACCGCAAGGGAGAAACCATCAGCCGGATCATCAGCCAGGGCATCATTTAGGTGTAGATAGTATTCTGCTGTAACAGCCAGCATCTTGGACAATTGGATTCTGGGCGCTATGCCTAAGGCATACACATCATTCTTATCTTCAGGCCCAACTATATTTCTATGGAGCAGCGTAGGCATGACCTGTAGAGAGAAAGCGTCCCCAAATTTTCTGGCTATCAATAATTGGTGGGTGTAGGTAACTCTGTCAGAAAAAGGCACCCCTTCAGCATTCAAGGTACTCACAGCAGCCGTACTCAACCAGGTAGCTGAGACCGGCCAGCCTTCTGTTTTCCCCTGGCGTATGAATACATACTTCGCGAAGCCATCATAGGTGCGCTGTAAGCCGCTCCTCCCCGCTCCTATCATCAGTCGGTCTGTGATGGCATAATCCA